>JAWBPL010000042.1:0-6569 GCA_038825025.1 Candidatus Woesearchaeota archaeon
GATATTGATTATGAAAAAGAAGTAAATATAAAGCTATTTTCATGGCAGGAATGGAAAGAACAAAGTAAAAAAAACAGAGCATTTTATTATGACGTGATAAAAGACGGAATTGCAATTTATGGAGATGTGCCTGTTGTTTGAAAAGATTTATATAGTTTTTAGTAATTAGTATAAAAATAATAACAAATTACTAATAATATCACTAAATAAAAATGGAAAAATCTAAAAACCCTATAATTGAGGAATTATTCAAAAAAAGATTATTAAGAAGTATTCCTGTTGATATAGAAAAATCAAAAAAATCTATTGAACTTTCAGAAGATAGATTAAAAAAAGCAGAAAAAGCATTAGAGCTAAATTTTTTTGATTATGTTATATTAGAGTCATATAGTGCAATGTTTCATAGTGCAAGAGCATTATTATATAAAGAAGGAATTCAAGAAAAAAGCCATTATGCAATATATATTTATTTAAAAGAAACATATTCTAATAAAATACCCATAAATATTATTAATCTGCTAAATATTCATAGAACAGAGAGGCACGAAACAATTTATGGTTTAGAATATAAGCCAACAAAAGAAGATGCAAAAACTGCTTATGATGATGCTGTTTTATTTGTAAATGAAATAAAAAAATATTTAAAATAAATTTTGATTATTGTTATTATTATTATTAGGGAGATGGTAAAATGACAATTATTGATCCATGGGGATCTAATTTAATAGAGGATTATGCTAAATTAATTAGTGATTTTCATTTGGATTTTTTTGATTCAAAGTTATTTCCTAATCCAACTAGAATAATGAGGCGAGGAATTGTTTTTTCTGGAATAGGATTAAAAGAAATTAGCGATTGTATAAAAAATAAAAAGCCTTTTTATGTTTTAAGCGGCATAATGCCTTCTGGAAAGAAAATTCATTTTGGCAATAAAATGGTTGTTGAACTTATTTCTTATTTTCAAAAATTAGGTGGAGAGGCTTATATTTTAGTAGCTGATTTAGAGGCAGAGGCAACAAGAGAAATTTCATTAGAAGAAGCTAAAAAAAGAGCTTTAGAATTTCATATTCCTGCTTATATTGCTTTAGGATTAGATATTGAAAAAACAACATTCTATTTTCAGTCTGAAAACAAAGAAGTAATGAAGCATGCATATAAATTTTCTAAAAAAGTTACACAGGCACAATTTGAAGCTTTGTATGGAAATGCAAATCCAGAAAGAATATTTTCTGCATTAACACAAGTTGCTGATATATTGTATCCACAATTTAAAAAAAGAATTCCTGGCATAATTCCTGTTGGTGTTGATCAGTTGCCTCATATTTTATTAACAAGGGATATTGTAAATAGAATGAAATCTGAGAAATTTTATGTGCCAAGTGCTACTTTTCATAAATATACTCCTTCGTTAGATGGCGATTTTAAAATGTCTAAATCAAAGCCAGATAGCATGATTGAGTTGCCTGAAGAACCTAATTCTGCTTGTAAAAAAATAAAAAGAGCTGTAACAGGAGGCAGAGATACTTTAGAAGAGCATAGAAAATTAGGAGCAATTATTGAAAAAGACATGGTTTTTGAATTATTAAAGCAGCATTTAATTGAAGATGACAAAGAATTGCAATATATTTATGATGAATACAAATTAGGCAGAATGACTTCTGGCGAATTAAAAGAGATTGCATGCAAAAAGATAACAGATTTTATGATAAATCTAGAGAAAGGAATTGAAAAAGCAAGAAAGGATATAAAAAAATTGAAATTCATTAATTAAATAGATTTATTTTCAAATTTTTCTTCTAATTTAGTTATCATCTCTAATTTATAAACTTCAAAAAAAACACTTATTGGTAAATTCAAAATCATAATCGTGTAAAATAATATTATAAATGAAATAAAACCATAAATTAATAATACAATAATAGTTAAAGTTATGTTTGATTTTAATAAGATATATAGTAAAAATCCAAATAATAAAAAAATAAAAAATAATAAAATAGAAAACAAGAAGAAAATAATACTTATAAAAGAAGCCGCTATTTCTAACAAAATTTTAAAAAGCCAATACATAAAAATTTCAAACTTCATGCTTTTTGAAATTGTTTTAAAATAATCAATTGCTTGTTTAAAATTATATTTTTTTAGATACATTATAGGAACTATAAAATCATAGACTAAAAAAAGAAAAATTCCTATAATAATTGAATAAATAATAAAAGCAGTAATTACAAAAATTAAAGTTAGTAATTTAATTTCTGATAATTTGTTATTAAAAAATGCTATTAATAACGGTGAAAAAATAATTAATAACAAAAAAAAATTTAGTAAGCCAAAAATAAACCTAAACAAAAAAAAGGAATTTGCCTGATTTTTTGTTTCTGAAATACTTTTTTTAATTGAAATTTCTTTTTTTACAATTCCGTCAAAAAATACAAAGGTAAAAACACTATTAAAATATGAAAATAATAATCCTATCAAATACAAAAAGAATATAAAAATTCCAACAAACAAGCCATAGTGAGCTAGAAATGTAAGTGCTGATGTGTTAATTTTAGAAATTATCTGCTTAAAAGTCATTCCTTTAAAAGCATCACTTATTTTTGATTTATCAGAACTGTTTAAATTAAAACTTCCAAAATTATTAAATCCAGAATTGCCAATAAATATACTAACAAAAGCCATTTTAAGCCAATATTGTTTTCTTATTGGAAAAAGAAGTTCTTTTGTTATATCAAATGTTTTATTTAATATTTCTGTTGCATATACCATAAGAAAAATTAAATTTAGTTTGTATAAAAAGTTTTTTAAATCATAAAATTTTATTTAAAAATAAAATGTTTGAAATATTAGTTTTTATTGTTTTAATAATTTCAATTTTATTAATTTTAAAAGGCTCTGATTGGCTTACTGATTCATTAATTCCTGTTGCAAATAAATTAGGAACAAGCTATATAGCTGTAACAACTATATTAGCTTCTTTTATGATAAGCACACCTGAAATTTTTAGCTCATTATATTCTTTTTTTTTAGGCCATGAAGAATTAGGAATTGGTGTTTTAATTGGAAGTGTTATGATAAATATAGGATTAACTTTAGGCTTAAGTGCATCAATAAAGCCATTAAAAATTGAAAAAGACATACTTATAAGAGATGGCATATTTTTAGTAATTGTTTCTTTTATTGTTATGATTTTTGGCTCGGATTTGAGATATGATAGAACAGAAGGAATTGTGTTAATTTTAATGTTTATTCCATATATGTTAAATGTATGGTGGTTTGAAAAATCAAGAAATATAAAAACCAGAGAAAATAAAGTTGAGTCATTAAAAACAAATATGGATTTATTTGGAGCACAATATCCTATCTTAAAATTAGAGCCTGGAATTAATACTTTTGTTTTTGGTGCTTTATTTTTGTTTATTGGAAGCTATTTTTTTTCTTGGTCTTTAATTGAAAGTGCTAAAATAATAAAAATTCCTGAAGTTGTTATTGGAATAATTTTAGGAGCAATTGGAACAGGAATGCCAAATATTGCAGCAGGAATCCAAGGCACATTAAAAGGATATGAAGATGCAGCATTGACAGAAACATTCGGTTCTAATATATTTACTTT
Organism: Candidatus Woesearchaeota archaeon; assembly: GCA_038825025.1. GTDB lineage: Archaea > Nanobdellota > Nanobdellia > Woesearchaeales > GW2011-AR15 > JAAXVZ01. Next base: position 3,611 of record JAWBPL010000042.1, read on the forward strand.
GCTAGTTACATTAGGCTTATTTATTACTTTAAGCCCAATGACAATTCCATTAAAAGTTTTTTATTATGATTTAAACTGGATGGTTTTATTACATGTTTTATTAGTTGCTTTTATTTTTAAAGGCTTCAAATATAGAGAGGAATCATTAACAAGATATGAAGGTTTTATTTTAGTTGTTTTTTATTTAACATTAATAATATTTAATGTTCTATTTTTTCATTGATATAATTAAAAAATAGAAAATCAATCTTTATTATCTTTATATTGTAAAAAGTCAATTCCTGCTTCTTCAAACAACTTTTTAGATATATCATCTAAAGCATAGTTTTCACTATAAAAAACTTTTTTTATTCCTGCATTAATAATATGTTTGGCACAATACCTACAAGGGCATAAACTTGTATATAATGTTGCATCTTTTAAAGAGATGCCATGATAAGCTGCTTGCAAAATTGCATTTTCCTCTGCATGAACACAGATGCATTCATCTAATCTTTCACCTGAACTAATAATATTTTTTTTTCTATCTTCACATCTTTGGCAGCCGCCTTCATCGCAATTTTTTATTCCTCTTGGTGTGCCATTATAACCTGTGGATATAATCATTTTATCTTTTACAATAATACAGCCAACATGCCTTGAAGAACAAGAGCTTCTTGAGGCAATTAATTTTGCAATTTTTATAAAATATTCATCCCATGTTGGTTTCATTTTTTTTACCTTCTTAAAAAATTTAATTTTAGGATATTTAATTTTCTTTCTCTTCTTCTAGCTCATTTAACCATTCTAAAAATTTTTTAAAATTTATTTCTAAATCATATAAAGTTCCAACATTTAAAATTGTGTAATCTGCCATTGCTATTGGAGCTGCTTTGTTTAAATTTTCTATTTCACTTTTATCTCTATTCCTTGATTGTTCTTTTGTTAAGCTTCTATATTCCCTTTCTGTCAATCTTTCGTATCTTGTTTCTGGCGGACTATAAATTGCTAAAACAACCATAAAAGGAAACTTTTCTTTTAAAAATACATATTCTTCCCAGCTATATAAACCATCTATAATTACATTATTTTTTTTTAATAATTCTTCAATTTTAGGCAAGTTTAATTTTGCATATGCTGACATGCCATATTCTTTTCTTAAAGATTCCCTGACTGCTTTTTCATTTGTTTCATTAACATCCAAACCTTTTTGTTTTATGATTTCTTCAGTAATATCGCCAAATCTTATTTTTTTATAGCCTTCTTTTTCAAAAAATTTTGATAATTCTGATTTTCCTGAGCCAGTCATTCCAACTATTGCTATTAATTTCATAATCAGAAAGATTTTTGTCTTATTTATTATTATTTCGATTTTTTTAAAAAATTTTAAAAAAATATAGAAACAATTAAAAATAAAAATTTTTTATATTATATTTTAGTTTTATTTTAGTTTTATTTAAATTAATAATACAAAAAAAAACAAATAAATAATAAAAAATAAATAAAGGTGAAAAAATGGATGATGTATCAAAAGATGAACAGATTGGCTTTCATAAAGGATCTTTAGCTACTTTAGCAAAAGAAAGGCAAGAATTAATGAAAATGGTTTCAATTGTAGAGCAATTAATGCAGATGCATGTAAAAGGCTTGCAAGATTTAGGTGTTGATTTGCAAAAAATGGCTGAAGAAGCTGAAAAAATGCAAAAAAAGCCAATTGATGATTTAGTTAATGAAAACAATAAAAAATAAATAAAATATAAATTTTTATTTCTTTTTCTAAAAATATGCCTTTAAATAAAATAATTTTTAATTTTTCTGGACATGAAAATTTATTAGGAAATCATAAAAATAGTTTTGAATTTACAAAAGAAAAAGAATTGACAAAAAGAGGAAATTGCATTATAGGAGTTATGGCTGATTTTGATTATAAAAAAGTAAAAGATTTTTGTAAAAAATTTGAAAAAGCAAAAATGATTATTTATTCAAATATAAATAAGGATTTAAAAGAAGAAGTCATATTTATTATAAATAAAGAGTTTGATGATGAAAAAGAAATGGTTATAAGAAAATCAAATTTTATTTCAAAAAGAACAATAGGCATTTTATCTGAAAAAAGTGCTTTTGAATTAAATAGGGAATTAATTGAAAATATTAAAAATAAAGGAGGTTATTGTGAGATAATTTCTTTAGAATAAAAAAGTAAAATGAAAAAAGCAATGAACAATAAAGAAGTAAAAGAATTTCTAGATTTAGTAAAAAAAGAATATAATTTAGAATTGCATAAAAAAGAGAGATATGAAATTTTTGAAAATATTGAAAAAAAAGACTTAAATTATAAAGTGGTTTTAATAAATAATATGCCAAAATTTTTTTATTATGAAAATAAAATAATTCCAACATTAAAATTAATTTTAGAAAACAATTTTTTGAAAAAAATAACAATTGATATGGGTGCAATTAAATTTATTGCTTCTGGCGCTGATGTTATGAGGCCAGGAATTGTTTATGTTGATGATGAAATTGAAAAAGATAGTATTGTTTCAATTATTGATGTTAATAATAAAAAACCACTAGCAATTGGAATTACTTTGTATAGTGGAGAAGAAATAAAAAATATGGGTTCTGGAAAGGTTATTAAAAATATTCATTATGTTGGAGATATGATTTGGAATTTTAATTAAAAGTTATTACTATTAAGTGGTTTAAAAACCCAAAATTTATATAATACTTCTTTTTAATATTGTAAAATGACTTTGGATGAGGTTTTAATTTCAGTTAATCAAGAGACTGTTAGAGAATGGATTACAGAAATAGAAAAAAGATATCAAAGTGTAAAAGAAAAAATTCAAAAATTAAATTTAGACAATTGGCCTAGTCCTTTTTCTAGAAACCCAAGTTATTTAGTTAATGAAAAAGAAAAAAAATTAGAAGAATTAACAGAAGATGATTTTAATCCTATTATTAATTCATTAAGTGAAAC
>JAWBPL010000043.1:0-6480 GCA_038825025.1 Candidatus Woesearchaeota archaeon
ACAAAAATGTCCTTATTGTAAAAAACAAGGTGTAAAGAGAAAAGCTTCAGGAATATGGGAATGTAAAAAATGCAATTCTGTATTTACTGGAAAAGCTTATTCATTAGAATAAAAAGGTGTTAAAATGACACTTTATAAATGTTTTCACTGCAATAAAGAAATAGAAGATTCAACATTAAGAAAAAGAGTTAGATGTATATATTGTGGATCAAAATTATTATTCAAGCCAAGAACAACAACAACAAAAGTAAAAGCTAGATAAGAAGCAAAAAATCATGTAAAAGTAATTAAATGTTTTAATATGAATGCAGAGTTATTTTTTTATGAAGATTATGAAAATTTATATAAACTTTTAAAATCTGAAAATTTAAATTTTGATAGGGCAAATTGTTTTTTTTCAATAACTGAAAAAAAATTATTAATAAAAGTGGAGGCTAAAGATATAATAGCATTTAAAACAATTCTAAACACAATTTTAAAGATTGTTGAAACATATTACAAAGCCATAAAACAATAATATAACTCTTAAAATATATTAATAAAAAACTAAACTTATTAAGAAAAATTATTAAGATCTAAAATGAAAAAAGAAACAGAAGAAAAAATTAGCCAATTGCAAAACATAGAGCAGAACATAAATACATTAATAGGGCAAAAACAACAATTTCAAAGCCAAAACTTGGAAATAGAAAATGCACTTTCACAAATAGAAACTACTGAAAGAGTTTTTAGAATTATTGGAAATATTATGGTTGAATCAACAAAAGAAGAATCAAAAAAAGATTTAAATGAAAAAAAAGAAGTCATTGCTTTAAGATTAAAAACAATTGAGAAACAAGAAGAAAAATTAAGACAAAAAGCAAATGAATTGCAACAAGAAGTATTAAAAGAAATGAATAATTAGAATTTGCATGATAATTAAATTTTAAATATCTAAATTAAATTTTTAAGATTAAGTTTGAAAAACATAGAGGTAGAGAATTATGGAAACACAAGAGTTAATAGATACTATGAATGATTTGTTAAATGATAATACCTTGCCTAAAAACATTAAAACAAAATTAGAACAAATAATAAAATCCTTTCAAGAAAAAGGAGATGTTTCATTAAAAGCAAACAAGGCATTAAGCATATTAGAAGAAATTTCAGAGGATGTTAATTTACAGCCATATACTAGAACACAAATTTGGAACTTAATTTCTATGCTAGAAACATTGGCATAAAATAGATTTTATTAAAACTTTTTAGGTTTATAAGATAGTATAAATTTTTTCTTTAAAATCAGTTAATCAATATAATTTACTTTAATTACTTAATAATTATTTTTGATTTAATCGCAGTAGAATTAGGTATATAAATTATATCTTGTTTTTTTGTTTTTATTACTAAATGCAGAAGCTCTTTTTTTATTAAAATTCCTTCATTATCATCAATTTTTATTTTTGTGTTTGGTTTTAAATTTTCCTTGCTATATAAATAAAAACCAGCAAATAAATTAGGAATAAAATCAATTAAAGCTATGAAAAAGGATATTAAAATTAATAATATTAAAGATAAACTAAAAAAATATAATAATGTATTGGCAATATTTAACATTTCAAAACTATATAATAAGGTTAATGCATAAATGCTATAAGAAACAAAAACACTCAAAATATGCTCTAAATTTATTTTTATGTTTTTTGATTCTAATTTTTTATTTAATTGAAATTGTGTTAAAATTTTATGAACTGCATTTCCTAATATTTTTCCAATAATAAAACCTATAAAAAATATCAAGATAGCTAATAATATTCTAGTTAAGGTTGTATTTAATTTTTTTAAAAGTTCATTAACAAAAAAAAACACATTCATTATAATATTCATAAATATGCTATTAATAACCATAATTTATTAAATTTTTTTATATATTTATAAAAATAACGAATTAAAGAAAGTCATAATTAAAACATGGATATAAATTTTAAAAATATAGAATTTAATTAATTTTAATAGCAAACTTTGTAAATTAAATTTATAAACAAAACTGTTTTTTTTATAAAAATGAATAATGAAATTAAAGAAAAATATATTAAAGCTGGAAAAATAGCAAGCCAAGCAAGAAATTTTGGCATTTCCTTAATTAAAGAAGGCATTACTTTATTAGAAGTAACAGAAAAAGTTGAAAAAAAAATTATTGAATTAGGAGGCAGTTTTGCTTTTCCACCCCAAATTTCTTTAAATAATATTGCTGCACATTATTGTGCTGATTATGATGACAAAATTGTTTTTAAAAAAGGAGATATAGCAAAATTAGATGTTGGAGTAATGATTGATGGCTTTATAGGAGATACAGCTGAAACAATCTGTGTTGGCTATGAAAATGATGAAAATTATATAGGTAATAAATTAATAAAAGCATCAAAAGAGGCATTAAATAATGCTATAAAAAACATAAAACATGGCATTACTATTGGTGAAATTGGAAAAACAATTCAAGAAACAATAAAATCTTATGGCTTTTCTCCTGTAAAAAATTTATCAGGACATGGCTTGGATAAATATGTTTTTCATGCAAAGCCTAGTATTCCAAATTTTGATACTGGTGATAAAAACACAATAAGTAAAGAAATGATTGTAGCAATTGAGCCATTTGCAAGCACAGGAAAAGGCATTATCTATGAAAGCAGCAATGCTAATATCTTTTCACAAATAGCAAAAAAGCCTGTTAGAAATTTAATAACTAGGCAAATCTTAATGGAAATTGAAAAATACAAAAATATGCCTTTTACAACAAGATGGCTTGCCTATAAATTCGGCTTGCAAAAAACAAATTTTGCTTTAAGAGAATTATTACAATTGGGCATAATTAGAAGTTATCCTCCGTTGCCAGATGCTGATAATGGATTAGTAAGCCAGGCAGAACATACTATTATTGTTGATGATGAAATTATTGTTACAACTTTATAACTAATAATCTTATTATATATTAATCAATTAAATATATGTTACCAAATCTCTAATTTTAAGCTAGATATTTTTTCAAAATGAGCCTTATTTTTAGTAATGAGGGTTTTATTATTTGCTATACAAATTGAAGCTATTATTAAATCAAAATCCTCAATTAAATTTCCTTTTTTTCTTAATTCTGAATAAGTTTTGCCAAATATTAAATAAGCTTGTTTGTTTGTTTTTAAAATTTCTATATTCTTTATTAGATCTTCTATTTTTTGGATAATTTCATTAGGATTATTTGTTAAAAAAACACCTTTATATAATTCAAATAAGGTAATTTCAGTTATAGATATATCTATATAATAATCTTTTAATTTTTTAGTTTTCTCAACTATCTCTTTTTTGCCTCTGAGTAAATCAATCAGAATATTTGTATCCATGCAATACATTAGAGATTTACCTCTTTAAGTTTTGATCTTTTTCTATCTTCATATATAATTTTTGAAATTTTTTCCCATTCTTCATTTTGATCTTTTAAAATACCTGCAAATTCATATAAATGTTTTTTTCTATTCGCTATTTTTCTTACTACTTCAGAAAAAGATTCTCCCTTATCTTTTAAGCTTTTTAATAATTCATAAGCATCGTCAGATAGTGAAATAACTTTTGTCATAATTATATGTAAATATATATATATATTTATAATTTTTCTTTTTTACAAAAATTAATATTTATTTAGTAATTGATAACTTTTTTTGATATTTTTGAAAATTTCTATTTTTCATAAAAAAATATATAAAAAGAATCTATATTCTAAAAAAAATAAAAATTTAATTACAAGATTGTAACTTTTTCATAACCTCATTTAAACTTAAAGTTTCTTCTTTTCCTGTTTTCATATCTCTTAATTTAAGTTTGTTTTCTTTCAACTCTTTTTCTCCAACAAAAAGAACATAAGGAATATTCAATGAATTTGCATAATCCAGATTTTTTGAAATTCCCCTATCTAATAAATCAAAATCTGCATTAATTTTGTTTTTTCTTAATTCTTGTGTTATTTCAAATGCTTTTTTTTGTGTTTTTATTGGAATTACAAAAACTTTTACAACAGATTTTTGTTCTTTCTCTTCTTTATCTTTTAATTTTTCTTTGAGTGCTTCCATTATTGGAACCAAGCCAAAGCTTATTCCTGTTGCTGGGATATTTTCATTTTTATCCAAAAGCATTGCAATCATTTTATCATAACGGCCGCCACCACAGATTGAGGAAGTTATTTGAGAATTTTTTAAAAAGCCTTCAAAAATTATTCCAGTGTAATAAGAAAGGCCTCTTGCCAAACTAGGATTGAATTTTAATTTTTTTATTTCATTGTTATTAAAATAAGAAAAAAAATCTTTTAATTCATTGATTCCTTCAATATTATTTTTATTTATTTGTTCTTTTTCTAATAAATTTTTTATTTCTTCTAAATCATCTATTTTAAAAATATCTAAAACCTTTTTTATGCTATCTTTATTTATATCTAATTTTAATAATTCTTCTTCTACTCCTTTTTCACCTATTTTGTTTAATTTGTCAATAATAATTATTGCATTTAATCTCTTGCTCTCTTCAATTTTGCTATATTCTAAGATAGCATTTAGCAATTTTCTATTGTTTATTTCTATATAAGCATCTAAATCTAATTCTGAAAAAACATCTAAGGCTAATTTTATTATTTCTGCATCTGCAATAACATTAGGAATGCCAACAACATCAACATCACATTGATAGAATTCTCTCATCCTGCCTAATTTTATTGGGCCATCTCTATAAACTTTGCCTATTTCATATCTTTTAAAAGGCATTTTTAAATTAGGATTCATTGCAATATAACGGCACATTGATAATGTTAATTCAAATCTCAAGCCTAATTCTCTGTTTCCTTGATCTTTAAATTTAAAAATTTCTTTCATTGCATCGCTATCAGAACCAGCACCAAATTTAACAGATAAAACATCAAACCTTTCAATTATAGGTGTTTCCAAAGGATTAAAGCCGTATTTTTCAAAAACATTTTTTAGTTTTTGAATTAATTTTTCTCTAATAATCATTTCTTCTGGATCAATATCCCTTGTTCCACGAGCAGTTTGTAAATCTTTCATTTTTTCACCTTTTATTTAATATTATAATTTCATAGGTTTTTAATTCCCAGGCCAAAAAGGCTTTATTAAATTTTTTTCAAATAAATCTTTTTTGCGCCAATTTATTTCAATAAAATTGTTTTTTAAAAACACAAAGCCTTTTAGATTTAAAGCAAAAATTGCAGTTTCAATTAATTGCTGTGGAGCTTTAATTGTATTAAAAAGTTCTTCTAGTGAAATTGGCTTTATTGTTTTTTCTAAAATTAGATATTCAATTGGAGGCAATTTTTCAGGCTCAATTTCAAATGTAAAATTAATTAAGAAATTTTCTATTTCTGTATTTGGCTTTTTTTTTATAGTTAGTTTTTTTAAGTCTAAATAGCTATTTACTTTTTCCCTATTATTTGACATATAATCAATAAAAATTTTAGCAATTAATTTATCTCCTCCATTTAAAAATAATCTGGAAAATATTTTCATATATTCATAATATCTCTTTGTTAGATTGTTTTCGTCTTTTACTTTGCTGTATATAAAATATCTTTCTTTAAATGTGTTTAATAAATCAATGTTTTTTGTTAAATTATAAAATATCTTTATTGAAAACCATTGAGTTAAGCCTTCCTCAAACCATTCAATATACATTTGTTCTTTATTTTTGTTTTGCGATAAGCATGAATGTATTTGCTCGTGTATTAATAATATTGGTGTAAAGATTGAGACTCTTTTGTTTAAAAAATAAATGCCGCTATTTTCCTGGCCTTCAAATATTGTTACTGAGGAAGCTCCTTTTAATTCAAAACTTATTAATCCCTGAGGAAAATGTTCTTCAAAAAATAATGGCCTTGGCTTAAAATTTAAGCCTAAGTTTTTTTTTATTTCTTCTCTTATTTTAGGAAGCATATCTTTCCACATTTGATCATCAAATTGTTTCTGGCTTTCTTTTAATGCTTCTTTTATTTTTTCAATATCTTTTTTTAATAAAATATTATGTGCATATTCTTTTTTTTCTGTAATTAAATTGTTTAATTTAACTAATGAAGCCTCTGAGAAATCATTTTCTTCTCTGAAATTTTTTTCTATTAAACTATATAAGCTGGGCTTATAATAATTTAAATCTACTCTAAAAAAAGCATCTTCTATTACTTTGAGTTCTGATATTTTTATCATAATTAATTAAAGAATAAAATCTATCTTTAAATATTTGCTATTTTTTTTGTTTTTTATGAAACTTTTATTGTTTTCAGATGTCCATGGAGATTTTAAAGCCCTAAATAATTTAAAAAAAGCTTCAAAAAATGCAGATTTAATTATTGCAGCAGGCGATATCTCTGTAATGGAAAAAGATATTTATGAAATTTTAGAGTTCATGAATTCTTTTAAAAAGCCCATTTTATTAATTCATGGAAATCATGAAAATGAA
>JAWBPL010000044.1:0-6385 GCA_038825025.1 Candidatus Woesearchaeota archaeon
GCAGATCTGCTAAAAGCTTCGGCAACAACAGATGGAATTATTATTATATCATGCTTTTTTATAATTTCTGGAACAACATTATAAGAAATTTCATTATTTATTTTTATTTTTTCGTTTTTGTTCTTTATAAAATAATCTTTTAAAATACCACTTCCATAAAAGTTTGCTTCAAATTCTAAATTAATTTTTTTTAAAACATCAAATAAAATTTTGCAGCCTTTTGGCTCTGTATAAGAGCCAAGATATAATAATTTTTTTATCTTATTATTTATTTTTTTCTCATTATTTATTTTGTCTCTATTCTTATTTTTTATATCTATAATATTATAAACAACATTTATCTTATTTTCATTTATGTTTTCTTTAATCAATCTTTTTTTCATATAACTGCTTATTGCAATATAATAATCAAATTTTTTCATTAATTCTTTAAATTCAATATATCTTTTTCTAAGAAAGAAAAAAGTTAATGGATTATATTTTGTTATCAAATTTAATTTTATTTTCCCCAAGTTTTTAGATTTTATATAGCAATTTCCATAATTTAGCAAATTGCATTCAAAATTGCATTCTTTTTTATCTTGGTAAATCAAAGTTCCTTTTGGGCAAAACAGAACAGGGCTATTTACATGCAAAATAAAAGGTTTTTTTATTTTGTTTTTTAATAAAATTGCATAAATGCTAGTTATGTTAAAACAATGTATTATATCAAAATTTTCTTTTTTTTCCAATTCTTGTAAATTTTTTAAAAGGCTTTTTTTGAATTTTAATCTTTTAATATTTCCTTTTATTGAGTCTGGCTCTCCAGTTTCTAGCAATCTATGTGTCTTAATTTCATCAATTATCTCAAATTCTTTTAAAGATTTTTTTTCATCATTTGATGTCAATACATGTATTTCTAATAATGATTTATTTTTACTTTTTTTGCTTTCCTCAATAAGTTTTTTTGCCAATAAATAAGAGCTAAGTTCTCCTCCGCCTTTTATGTTAGGAACAAAATATTCAGAAACAAACAAAATTTTCATAATAATAAAGAAATCTCTTTTATTTAAATTAATTTTTATAAAATGAATATTAATTTTTATAAATCTCTCTAATTTTCCTATTTAAAAAATTAATTATTTTAAGGATTTTAATTGTTCCTCAATTTCTTGTAATTGCTCTTGCAATTTTTGCATATCTGTTTTTAATCTTTTATTTGGCAATATCATTGCTTCTTCAGCAATCTTCTTATTTTCTTTTTTTTCTAATTTTCTTATTGTCTGTGGTAGTTTTTGCTTTAATCTATTAACCAGCATATCAAGCTCTGCAGAAACTCTTTTCATTTCTTTAAAATATTTTAATTTTTGTTCTCTTATAGCTTCTAATTTGTCATAAGTCTGCAAACATTTAATTAAATCCTTTGATGACTCTAATAAATTCCTTCTAACATCAATAGGTTCAGGAATTCCGACAAACAAATCTTCAACCATTTTGCTTTATTTTACTTTCTATTTTTTTTATTTATTTTATGCCTTCGGCTCAAATAAAGTCTGATCAACAAATTTTAATTTTCTTTCAACATCCTCAATAGAATTTTTCCAATTATCTATCTCTAAATCCTCTTGGTTTTTCAATTCATTTATTTTTTCCAACAATAATTTTGCCTCTTTTACTTTTGCATTTATTAAAGCAATAATATCAAGAATTTCATTATACTCATCAATCTTAATGAAAACATTTTTTTCCATTAAAACACCTCTTTTTCAAATAAAACCTTATCAACATAAATAATTTTTCTTTGGATATCTTCAATGCAATTTTTTAACTTCTTATGTTCTATATCTTGGTTTTTTTTCAAATTTTCCAAATTATAAATTATTGTTGGGCTATTTGTTGTATATTCTTTTACAGAATCAATAGTTGCCAAAATACTGCTATAATGGTCTGTTCTTATAAACAAAGGCTTTTTATCAAATTTTTTTGTATTACCTATATTATACATTATATTTGAATCTGGCTCTTCAAAATCAAATACATTTAAATCTATTTTTGAATTAATATTTTTTAAAATTTCTTCTTCATTTGCATCAGAAAAAACAGGAATTTCAAATTCTATTTTAGCATCTGAATCAGAAAAATTTTTGAAAACCGCCAAATCATCTTTATAGTTATCAGTTGAATTATTTTCTAGATTGTTTATTTTTAGTTCTGGAAGTTTTTTTTCTGGCATATTAAAAATTTTTTCAGGTAAGCCAGGCAATTTTTCAGGAATACTTAATTCTTTATTTTCGTTATTTTTTATAGAATTGCTTTGATTATTTTCATTTAAAACAATAGACTCAATTGTTTTTTTATCTTCTATAATTTCATTATTTCTCTTTATATTATCTCGAATTTCAAGATTATTATCATTTAAATTAATTTTATCTTTATCTATATTTGTATTTATTCCATCTAAATTTAAGTTTTTTTGTTCTATATTAATATTAGTGTTGCTATTATTTATAGAGCCATTACTGCTATTTTGATTAATATTATTTTTATTTAAACTAATATTTAAATTTAAATTATCTTTCAATAAACCAATATCCAAATTATTTAAATTTTTATTATCTTGGTTTCCAATTTGAGATATGTTAGTGTTAGAATTATTATTTATATTATTTATCGTGTTAGTTATAGGTGGTAAAGGTGGAGGTGGCAATTCAACCTCTTTTTTTTTAAAACCATCAAAAAAGCCCATATTTAATATAAGATAATCTAACTTTTTAAAACTTTTTATTTCAAATTATTTTTTTAATTATTTTTTTATTATTTTTTTTACTATTTGTTTTTTTATTTTTTATTTTTTCATTATTAATTTAGAGTTTATAATTAAAAATATTTACTATTTTATTATTAATTTAATAGTAAAATATATAAACTTTTTTATTTTTATTATTATTATTCGGCAAAAAAATTTTCTTTGTTTATTTCTTTATTTAATATTTATAATTTTATTTTTTCAAAATTTTCTTGTTTTTTCATTTGAAAATGAAATTTATTTCTCAGAAATTATGTTTAATGATAATATAGAATGGCTAGAATATTATAGCAACGGTTTTTTTAATTTATCCAATTTTAAAATAAAAGATAATTCTCAAACAGATTCATTAGAATGTTGTTTTTCAAATTGTTCTTTTTTTGTTGAGAATGAATTTTTTTTAATTTTTGCAAAAAATAATGAAACATATTTATTTTTAGAAAAAAATAATTTTACTAAAAAAGAAAATATAAAATTTTTTTGTGTAGATGATAATTTAATTGGAAATGGTTTAAGCAATAATAATGATGAAATTATTTTGTTTAACGAAAATTATAAAATTAATATTACATATAACATTGAAAATGATTTTTCTATTCAAAACATTGAAAAAGGAAAAACCTTTTCATTTATTAATGATTTAAATGGCTTTTTTATTACAGAAGCAACACCTTTTGAAAAAAATGTATTAATTAATTCTAATGAAAAAAACAATTCTTTTAATAATCTTAGTGAAAAGATTTCAAAAAATTTAGATTCTATAGAAAATTACACACTTACTAATGTCTCTTTTAATTTAAACAGCACATATAATTTAAATAATTCAATAACAGATAGAAACATAACAGAAAAAATACAAGCAAGCGAAAATCAATCCATTTTTAAAAATATAAGCCAAGAAAATAAAACAGCAAATGAAAATTTATCTTATAATGACAAAAATGAAGAGCTTAAACAAGAAAAAATAGATATTGCAAATAATAGCTATTCTATATCAAATAACACAGAAAAAATTAATCTTGATTTGAATACTTATTTATTTCTTAATAATATAACTCTTTATAATGAAAGTTATTTTTTAATAAATTTTTCAGCTTATAAGGGAAACACAGCAAAAAAAGTTATTTATGTTTATTTAGAAAATAACCAAAAAAACAAAATTAAAGTTTATGCAGATAAAAAATATATTCTTTATAACTTCTCTGTTTTATTAAATATTCAAAATAAAGAAAACACAAAAATAATCATATCCGGCTTGAATAAAACAATATTTTACAATATCTCTTTTAATTTTATAGAACAAAAAAATCAAAATAATATATCTTTTTTAAATCAAAGTCTAAATGAAAGCAATATAATAAAAAACAAAAATATAATAGAAAACACAAATGTTTTAGAATTTGATTTAGCAGAAAATGAAAATAATAACTATAATATAATAAATCAAAATAGCCAATTTAAAAAAAGCCAATATGTTCTAAAAAATTTTTCTTTAAATGAAAACACTTTTTCGGCAATTATTGAGATTAACAATTTTGATAATATTACTCATTTTTATAAAATATTTTTCTATGCCTATAACAACACAAAAAAATATAGTAATGAAAATTTTATTGAAATAGAAATAAAAAAAAACAGCACTAAAACAATCAATCTAAAAAATAAAATAACAAAAAATGTTTCTGGTTTAATAAAATTTAAAATAAAACTATTTAGAGAAGATAGAAAAACCCCTTATGAAATAACACAAGAAAAAGAAGTTTTTTATTTTATAGATGAAGATTCTCTTTTTAATAACCCTTTTTATGATAATTCAAATGAAACAAATATTAATGATTCATTAGAAATCAATGATTCTTTTTTTTATGATGAAGTTTATTTAACTTATTTTAATAAAAACGAAAATCAAGATATTAATTTTAATGAAAGCAATGAAGAAAATAAAACAACAACTGAAAAAATAATAACAGAAAAAACAAACCAAGAATCTACAAAACAAAAAAATATATCTGATGAAATAACAGAAATAAAAAAAGAAAAAAATTTAATTACTGGCTATTCTTTTAATCCTTTTAATATTGAAAACAAATTTTTTAAAACTAAAAAATATTTTTTTTATATATCTCTTTTATTAATATCTATTTCTTTTGCATTATATTTTTTATTTAAAGAAAAAAAAGTATCAATATAACTATCAAGCCCCTCAATTTGTTTAATATCCAATTTTTTTATTATTTCTCTTAAATTATCATTTATCTTAATATGCTCTTTTTCTAAAATTTCTTTTATTTTCTTATATAATTTTATACCTTCTTTATCCAAATCAGTTAATATTATTATTTTATCATCTTTTTTTAAATTTTTAATTACCTCTAAAGAAAAGCCGTAAATGTCATTTTTCAGAAAAAAAATTTTATTTTCATTTAACCCCAAATTCAATAAAGCATTTTTATCTTTTTTGCCTTCAACAATTATAATAAAATTACCTTCTTTTATTTTTTGTATTTCTTCATATAAATCATTTATAATATCATAAATATTATTTGTTTTATAATCTATTTTCATTTTTTATTCTTTCATGTTATTTATCATATTTTCTTTATAATAGTTTAATTTTATTACTTATTTAATTTTTAGTAATTGTTTTAAATTAATTTATTTTTTTATTTAATATGCTTGAAATAAGTAAAAGGTTGCTTTATTATAAAAGAAAAGACATACAAAAAGCAATTTTAAGTTATTCTAAAAATAGAGAAGTTGGTATAAAATATAATACTTATTTTGGCAAACGGCCAGATGCTATTTTTTATGAAAATGAAATATTTAATTTTGTAAAAAAAGGAGCCACAAGTTTTCATTTATCAGAAGAAAGATGGCAAAACCCATTAGATTTATCAGCAGACATGAAAAAAGAAAATATTGATAATTTAAGAGTAGGCTGGGATTTAATTTTAGACATAGATTGTCCATATTGGCATTATTCTAAATTAACAGCATATCTTTTTATAAAGGCATTAAAAAAACATTTAATAGAAACAATAAGCTGTAAATTTTCTGGAAACAAAGGATTTCATATTGCAGTTCCTTTTGAAACATTTCCAGATGTTGTAAATAATGTTGAAATAAAAAACTGGTTTCCAGAAGGGCCAAAAAAAATAGCCAATTATTTAGTTAATTACATTTCATTAAATTTTATAAAATATGAATCTGGCTATGTTAATTTTGATAATATCCATAAAGTCTCTTTAGAAGAATTAAAATCATTAACAAACAAAACAGAAAAAGAACTATTAATTAAAAAGTGCTCTAACTGCAATAAAACAAAATGTGTTTGCAAAAAAAACGATTATAAAGATTTTTTTGATAGTCTTTCAATTGTTAATGTAGATACTATTTTGATATCTCCAAGGCATTTATTTAGGTCTCCATATAGCATGCACGAAAAAAGTAATTTAGTTTCTATCCCTATACCTATTGGAAAAATTTTAACATTTGATAAAAAAGAAGCTGAGCCTGAAAATGTTATTCCAGATAAATTACCTATCTTCCTAGATTCAAGCAAGGCAAAAAAAAATGAAGCAGAAAACCTGATAATTTCAG
>JAWBPL010000045.1:0-6306 GCA_038825025.1 Candidatus Woesearchaeota archaeon
CTAAGCTTGGCATAATTATTGAAATCATCATATAAAACATTGCCAAAGGATTTAATTTTCTTGCATAATCATTAACAGCAATCTTTTGTTCCTTAATTAAAGTTTCAATTACTGTATTTATTGGAGAGGCAACATCGCTTCCTGTTCTTAGAGAATTTGAAATTTGCCATAACAATTTTGTTAAAGATTGGCTTGGGCAATATTCAATAGCTTCTGCAACAGCATCTTCAATTGAGCTGCCTAAATCAATTTTATCTGTTATTTCTTTAAAAAAAGCTCCGACAATTGGATAACTTTTGCTTAAATTTTTCATTGCTTTATATAAAGTAACACCAGATTGAAGTTCAACAACTAAAAATCTGCCAGCATAAATAACTTCTTTTGTTATTTCTTTATCTAGTTTGTTTATTAAAACAACAGGATATTGAAAAAAATAAAAAAACATCACAATAAAAAAAACAGGAAAAGCAATTATTAAATAAATAAATAAGGTTTTTTGCTCTGTTGATTTTGCTAAAAATAAAAACATAACAAAAAGCAAACCAAAAGTCATATATATTGAAGATATAAATGTTTTTTTCACAAAAAAAACAGGGCTATCTTTTAATTTTGCTTTTTTTAAATTTTCTCCTAAATTTGGAAATTTACTTGCAATGTATTCATAAAAAGCCATTTTCTTTTTTTATAATTTAGTTTTTATTTTTTTAAATAAAATTTATAATTCTTTTATATAATTATTTAATAATTTTAATTATCCACAAACTTTTTATTTGATTTTACAAATTTCATTAAATTATCTTTATTTGTATAATATTCAGCCATTATTCTGCCTACTTCATCTACAGTTTCTATGTTTTGCTTAATTAAATAATCTAGAATTTGTTCTTTTTCTTTCAAATCTTTTTTAATTTCACTTTCACTAAAACCTGTAAATAACTTTAAAGTTTCAAATAAAGATTTTGATTTATTTTGATTAATTAATTTATCTTGTTTTGGGTTATATTGCATTAATACATTAGCTTCTGCATTAGGCAATATTTCAGCAATCTGAAAGGTTCTTCTTTGCCCGGTTCTTCTATTTCTAAACTGGACTATTATTAGAGATATAGCGGGCAACATTGTTTTAGGGACATCAATAGGCGGATTTGTTAATCTTTGAACTGTTTCATCAGAGCTATTTGCATGAAAAGTAGCATAAACACTATGCCCTGTATGGATTGCCTCAAACAGAGTTTCAGCTTCCATTTTTCTTCTTACTTCTCCTACTAAAATTCTATCTGGTCTTTGTCTTAAACTATTTACTAATAAATCTTCCATTGTAATTGAGCCTTTTCCTTCTGCATTTGCCTGTCTTGTGCTCATTGGAAGCCAATGCAAAAATTTTGGCAATCTAATTTCTCTTGTATCTTCAATTGAAATAATTCTTTGATTTGGTGGAAAAAAAGTAGCCAAAACATTTAAAACAGAAGTTTTTCCAGAAGCTGTTCCACCAGCAATAATAGCTGATAATTCATATTGCATGCAAAGCCAAATTAAAGAAGCTGCTTCTTTTGTCATTGTCTTTGATTTTAAAAAATGTGTAATTGTAAAAGGATTTCTTGAAAATTTTCTAAATGTTATAGTGTTGCCTGATGTTGAAATTGGAAATAATGTTGCATTAACTCTGTCTCCCTCATTTAAATGTGCATCCAATAATGGTTCTAAAACACTTATTTGTCTGCCTACTTTTCTGCCTATCATTGAGGCATAATGCCTTGTTTTATCTTCGTCTCCAATAAATAAATTAGTTTTAAGCCAGCCGTATTTCTTATGATAAACCCAGACAGGCTCAGAAGCAGAATTAATAACAATCTCCTCCAATAAATTGTCATCCATCATTATTTCTAAATTTCCTAACCCCAGGCTTTTTTCAATTAAATAAGTAGTTAAAAAATCCTTTGTTTCCTGCTCAATATCTGGAAAATATTTATTTATTAAAACAGAAATGCTATGCTTGAATTTTTCTTCAATCTCTTGGCTTTTTTTCAAATCTGTAATATCTAAAAAACCTAAAGAAACTTCTTCTACTAATTGTTGCCTTATTTTTTCTAAAATCAATTCTGTTGTCTTGCTAATTTGAGAAATTGAAATTTCATAATGAGGAACAAAGTCTTTTGTTTTTTTAATACTTATTTCAATAGGAATGTTTTTTGATTTAAATTCATATTTTTCTAAAATTATTTCCTTATTTGTTTCAATCTCATTATTTGTTTTTGGATTTTCATTATTTTTTGTTTTATTATCTTTTATAGTAGTTATTTTTTGTATATTATTCTTTTCATAATTATTATTATCATTATTATTATTGCTATCTTTTTTTTCTTGTTTTTTTTCTAGATTTCTAGTAATCTTTTTTCTATTAATTTTTGATATTTGATTGCTTTTTAAATTAATCTTTTTAAGGGAATTTTTTATTTTAGAATTTTGTTTCAATTATACCCCTCTTTTTTTATAATATTAAAATTTAATTACTCTAATTTAATAAATATTTTTAATTAATAATTTAATTAATAAATAAGATAATAAAAATAATAACTTATTTCTTTATTAATTTTATTAATTTTTGTAAATCAAATTTTAATTTTGATTTTTTTTCATTTAATTCATTCAATTTTTTATCCATCTCTTTAATGTTTGTTTCAATATTCCCTTTGTTTTTTAATATGTCAATAGCAATAGCCTTGTTTTTTAATTTTTCATATTCTTCTGTTAATTCTTTTTCACTTTTTTCTATATTTGTTATTAAGGTTTCAATCTCATTTTTTTTATCAAAAAACTTTTTAAAATTTTCTAATGCCAAATTTCCAGTTTCAACATCATTCTTTATTTCATTGCTTTTTTCTCTAGCTTTGTTTAAAATCTGGCCTTGCATTTCAATTATTTTTTGCTCGTGTTTTTTTGAATTTTCTATTAATGGCTCTAATTCTGATTTTTTCTTTTTTATTTCATCTTCAATCTCTCGTATAGAATTTTCTAATTTTTTTATTTTTTCTTCTGAATAAACAATATTTGTTTTTTCATCGCTGCTTTTTTTCTGTAAATCTTTAGCTAATTCAATAAGCTCTGACATCTTTTTAAACAATAGATCTTCTTTTTCTTCTATGCTTTTTAATTTTCCTTCTTTAATCTGAATTTCTCTTTTTTCAACTTCTAATTGCTCCAATAAAGAATTATGTTTTCTTTGCTCTTCCTCAATTTCTCTATGGTATTTGTCTAAAACTTCATGAAAATTATTAACTTGTTTTTCTATTTCACTATCTATGTTCTTTTTTAGGTATTCATATTTTTCCAATTCTTTAACTTCGTTTTCAACTTTTTTTAATTCACTACCTATATTACTTTTTATTTCCTCAAACTCTTTTTTTATATCTTTTAATCCTATTGTTTCAGATTCTAAATTTTTTATGCTCTGCTCAACTTTTCTAACAAAAGCATCTTTTTCGCTGTTAAATGATTTTTCTTTATCTTTTATTTCCTCTTGAGTTATCTTTCTAACTACTAAAAAGGTTTTTGAAAAGCTATATTCTATGCTGATTATTTTTTCCTCTTCCAAGAAATCAGCCCATTCTTGAATAACAATCTTACTAATTCCTAATTTTTTTGCAGCATCATCTATAGAGATTTTTTTTTCTTGATTAACTAATTCAACTAATCTATCAACACCTGTCTCTATTTTACTCATAATATATAAAAAAAGCAAACACTATAAAAAGATTGCTATATTTCTAAAAATAAATTTCTAAAAAACTATAAAATATAATTTAATTGATTAAAAATTAGAAGACACACTTTTTTTAGAATATTCTGTATCCTTAGTTAAAAAATTTATAAAAGCAAATAATAATCTTTTTTCTTTTAATTCATAAGGGTTTTCAGCTAAACTTGAAATAAATAAATTTACTTTATACTTTTTACAAAGATTTACAAAAAGCAAATATTTAGCTACTTCGTAAGAATTGTTTTTCAAGATTTTCGGGCTAATTATTATAGTTAGGTTGTTTTCTTTTATTGTTTTAACATAAACTTGTGTTAATCTATCTGGTAATCTAAAATTATTATGCTTTGAATCAATGAAACATAATTTATTTTTTTGGCTTTTTATATTTTCATTAAAAACAAAAATATCTCTTCCTAAACAAAATTTTTTTATTAGAAGAGAATTATTTTTTGTATCTTGACTTTTAAAGTTATTTTCTTTATTTTCTGAATTATGCTTTTTTTGTATTTCAAAATCTTTTTTCTCATAAACAAATATTAGCTCTTTTGTTTTTATTTTTTGAGCTACTTCAATGAAAGAGATTTCATTATTTTTTGGAAAGCAAATATCTTTGAAGTGCATTTTTTTTGATTTTTTTTAAAATTTTTATTTTTTCAAATTTTTAAAATTTTTTTTGATTATTAGTTTTTTCTAATTTGCTTAAATAATTACAAACATTGCATATTTCATTTGAGCTAGGCTCTCCGCATAATTTACAATAATTTATTTGTTCTTTATTTTTTTTAAATTTTAATTTTAAAAACCATTTAACAATATTTACTTTTGTGCCTTTTTTTTTGCTTTCTAATTCATTTAAATAATCTCTGACTTTTGCCCTAAATGAATTAAAAACATGTGGACATTCATTATAACTAACTTCTAATTTATTTAAAAAAGAATAAATTAAAATTTCCTTTTCAGAGCAAAAATAAAATGGCTTTACTCTTTTTGTGAATCCTTTTTTTTTGTTTTTATTTTCTTCTTTATTATTATTATTATTATTTATTTTATTATTATCTATCTTAATTTTATCATCTATATTACTTTTTTCACCAGTTATTGGACCTAATCTTTTTAATAACTCAATATTGCTTTTAAATAAATTCATTAAAATAGCTTGAGCTTCATCATCTAAATTATGGCCTGTTGCTATTACATCATAATCTTTAGAAAAAAGATTTAATAATCTTCTTCTTAAAATGCCGCAAGCACTGCAAGGTCTTTTTTCATTAACAACTAAATTATCCAAATTCAAAGAAAAATTTTTTTCAAAACTTTCAATTCTTATTTTAATATTATGTTTAAGGCAGAGTTTTTTTAAATCCTCTAAGGTTTTATCTCTATAACCTTTAATGCCTTCATCAATTGCCAAAGCTTCAACATTATAGCCAATTTTATTTAATAAATAAAGCAATGAACTTGAATCTTTGCCGCCAGAAGCAGCCACACATATTTTTTCTTTTTTTGATAATAATTTATATTTTTTTATTGTTTTTTTTACTTTATCTTCAAAATAATCTATAAAATGTTTTTTGCATAAATTATTATATATAGACTTTTCATTACAATATTTGCATTTCATTTTTATAAGTTTTTTCTATCTATCTTTTTCTCTATTTAATTTTTCTTTTTCTATCTAATTTTTTTATATCTTCTTTTTATAAATTATTTAGCCACCACTAACAACACTCATTATTTTTATATTATCACTATCTTTTAAATTGTCTTCCTCTGTTAAAAGTTCATCCTCTTTTACTATCAAGACTTCTTCGCTATTTAACTTTAATTGTTTTAATAAATCTTTAACTTTTCCTTTAAAATTAATATTTATTTTTTTATTTTCTTTTTCTAAATAGATTTCCATATAATCTAAAAATAATAAGAATTATAAAAAACTAGTTTTTTTACTTTAAATTGTATTTAGTTTAACTTTATTTTAAATTTGTTTAAAAAAGATAAAAAAAAGCAAAAAACTTTAAAAAATAGCAAAATCTTTTAAAATAAAGATAAAATCCAATACTTATATAAAAAAAATAAAGAAACTAATAATTTTAATGGCCTAGTAGCCCAGCTTGGATAGAGCGGCAGCCTTCTAAGCTAAAGCAAAAAAATTGCAAAATTAATAATGCAATGCTATGAAGCTAGCTGAAGGTCGGGGGTTCAAATCCTCCCTAGGCCGCTATTTTTAAATTTTTATTTTGTTTTTTAAAATTTTTTATTTTTCTGTTTATACGAAAATTATATAAACCTTTAATCATATATCCTATAAATATTAAGAAATAATTTTAATAATTGTATAGATAAAAAAAGATTTTAAAAAAATCTTTATCAAAAGGTCTAAAAAATGGCTCTTTTTAAAAACTTATATCTAGATTTAAGCTATTTAAATCCTTTTTCTTACTTAAAAAAAGATTCTAATCAGGATAACCTAAAAAATGATAATTTAAAAGAAAATTCTAAAATTTTACAAGGGGCAGAGATTTATAACACAAATATTTATCCACCAGATT
>JAWBPL010000046.1:0-6241 GCA_038825025.1 Candidatus Woesearchaeota archaeon
CCAACAATCTTTATTTAAAGATGATAATTTAATAGAGAGAGATTTGAATTTAGAACCTTATTTAAAAGGAAACGAAATAATTATAATAACTGGGATTAGAAGGTGTGGTAAAAGCTCTTTATTAAAGATAATAGCTAGAAATTTTAAAACAAACTTTTATTTAAATTTTGATGACATAAGATTAACAGATTTTCAAGCAGATAATTTTCATGACTTATATGAAATAGCATTAGAAATCACAAAAGATAAGCCCATATTTTTTCTAGATGAAGTTCAAAATGTAAAAGATTGGGAAAAATGGGTTAATAATCTTCATGAAAAAGGATATAAAGTTTTTTTAACTGGCTCAAATTCAAATTTATTAAGTTCTGAAATTTCAACATTTTTAACAGGCAGAAATAAAACAATAAAATTACACACTTTTTCATTTAAAGAATTTTTAAGATTAAAAAATATAACTAATAATTTTGATTTTAATATTAATAATATTAATAATTTAACTACGGAGGAAAAAATAATTATCAAAAAAAATATTAATGAATATTTAGAAATAGGTGGTTTTCCCTTAATAATAAAAAATAATGATTTAGAATTGTCAAGAAATTATTTTGAAGATATTTTAAATAAAGATATTTTAAATAGATATAATATAAGGCAGTCTAAAGAAATTAAAGATTTATCTTTATATTTATTTTCAAATATTGGTAATATATATTCATATTCAAGATTAAAAGAAATAACAGGAATTAAAAGCTTAAGCACAATAAAAAATTTTATTGATTATTTAAAAAATAGTTATTTGCTTTACACAATTAATAGGTTTGATTTCTCAATAGCAAAACAAAAGATTTCATCATCAAAAGTATATGCTTCAGATATAAGCTTTTTAAAAACAATTTCATTTAATTTTTCACAAAATTTAGGAAAAAGACTAGAAAATCTAGTTTTTTTAAATTTAATAAAAAAGGATTCAAACACAGAAGTTTATTATCATCTAGATAAAAGCGAATGTGATTTTATAGTTAAAAAAGGTCTAAAAATAACTCAAGCTATTCAAGTTTCATTAAATATTGATAATAAAAGAGAGATAGAAGGAATAAAATCAGCTATGAAAAAATACAAATTAAATGAAGGGATAATGGTTAATTTAGAAATAGAAAAAGAGATAAAAGAAAAAGATAAAACTATAAAGATAATGCCTATATGGAAATTTTTATTGCAATAATTATTTATTACCCTCAACAAAATATTTTCTTAACAAAAAGTTTTATAAACTCTCTTCTATTTATAAAGAGTAAAAATAATTTAGATAAGAGTTTGTTTAAATACTTGGTTAATTAGTTGGGGTGGCTCTTTTAATTGAAAAAAAACAAGATAGTTTATATTATATACTATTTTTTAATATACTCTTTTTTGATTTTGATATTCACACCTCTATTTTTAAAATCAAATTCATTAATAATTTCCTATTCTTTTAATGAAAAATCAGAAAACAATGCATTAGATTTTTTTGAAATATCCTTAAATTATGAAAATTTATCAAACACAAAATTAGAAATAATTTCTAATGAAAAAACATATTCTTTTTTAAACCCTCAACAGACATTTAAATTCTTTCCAAAAGAATATGGAAAACATGAAATAAATCTCTATAAAGATAATGCTTTAATAGATTCAACTTATTTTATTTATGCAAATGAAAATTCAATTTATACAGACAAATCAATTTACTCAATAGGTGAGCAAGTAACAATTTCAATAATCTCAAATGAAGAGCCAAAAAATTTTATCTTAGAATTAACAGATAGCAGTCAGAAAAAATATAATCTTTTTTCTCCAAGTTCTATTATAAATTTCATTCCAAATAATCAAGGAAATTACAAAATAAAACTATTAAAAGAAAACAAAATAATTTCAGAAACAGAATTTTATGTTGAAAAAAAAGAAATTGAAACTATCTCTAATAAAACTTTAGATACTTCTTTTGACTCTGAAATTGTAAAAACACATTTAAAAATTAAAACCCCTTATAATTTAAGTAATAATTTAAGCAATTTTAATAATTCCTTAATTATAAAGCATAAAAGAAAAAATATTGAATATGAAATAGAAAAAGTTATAGATAAATTAGATGTTATAAATAATTTAGAATCAGCTTCGTTTAATGAAAATTTCAATCAAAATTCAAAGCAAAAAACAAAAATAAAATTAAAAAATTCTCATTTAAAAGAGATAGAAATTTCAGATGATTTTGAAGGAAACTTAAAATTAGATGAACCAGAAATTAAAAAAATATACCTTAAATATACAGAAATTCCTGTTTTAGCCTCTTATGCTATTGATCCAAGCAATTTATTATTTAATAATGCAACAATAACAGCAACAGCAAGAGGCAACCAATTATGGAAATGCAAAAACTGGGATTTTAATAATTCCTTATGCCTTGGAAAATGGGAAAAAATTTTAGATATTGTGCCAGGGGAAAATTATACTTTTATATTAGATAATTTTGATCCAGGGTTTATTGAAACAGGCATAGCCTCTATTAATACAAACAAGCCAATATACTTGCCAAATGAAATTACAAAACTAGATGTTGTAGTTGTAAATAAATATGGTTATTTAACAGATGCTAATTTAACTTTAAAAATAATTTCTCCCTTGAATGAAACTTTCACTTATCTTGAAAATCAAATAACAAGAATACAAAAGGGTTTATATGAATTAAACTTTACAAATACACAAGAAAAAGGCTTATATCAAATTGAAATTAATGCAATTGGAAATAATATTAATTCAACATTGTTTTCTTCTTTTTATGTAAATGAATCTTATGATTTTGACATTATAAGAAAAGCAAAATCTGTTATTGATCCAAAAAACGAATATTTTATTGCTGAAATTAAAATTGAGCCAAAAAATAATTTATCTGGTTTTTATTATAATTTTACAGAGATCTTGCCAAAAAATTTTGAAATAATTAAAACAGAGCCAAATGCTGAAATTATAATCCAAAATAACACAAAAAAATTAATCTGGAAAAATCTCAATGAAAATAATAATTTAAAATATATTGCACAAACACCTGAAAAAAGCCCTGAATTATATGAAATAAATTCTTATATTGAATATGAGCAAAATAATAATTATAACTTTTTTGAAGAAGCAAGGCCTTGGTTTTTGGCAATTGATCCTAGGGCTGTTAGTGCTATTTTTGTTTATAAGGATACTGTCAATGCAGGCATTGTAAAATATAGGATATGGAATTCTTCTACAACAACTTTAATGACAGAACAAAATGGCCCAAATCTAGGAAGTAATGCAACATGGCAAACAATAAAATGCATGAGAGAAGCACCTTTATGTTTATTAGTCGCAGTTCAAGTAGATAATACTATTGATTTTGCATATTATAATGAATCAAATAATTTATGGTCTTCAGTAACAAATTTAGGAACAGTTGATGATGATTACAGAAGTGTTGATATTGAATGTGAAGACTTATCAGGAAATTGTTTAATTGCCTATGAAACAAGTACAGCAGGAAATAATCAATTTGCTTATAGGATTTTTAATGCAACAAGCCAAACATTAGGAGCACAAAACTTAATAACAATAACATCAGCAACAGCAAATGCATTCAGATACATTAATTTATATCCAAAATATAACTCAAACCAAATAGCAATTGTTTTACAAAACTTGCAAACAGGTGGCGGCGAATACGAAGCTGGAATTTGGAATGGCTCTGAAACAGGCTTTATTGATTGGCAGGAACTTTATTTAGATTCTGGCGATATAACTAAAAAAACATATTCTTGCTCTTGGGAAGGCAATAGTAATGATTTAGTTTGTTTTTATGTCAGAGATACAATAACAGGCTTATATGGTTGGAATTATAATTCAATAACAAGAACATGGACTGATTTAGGAGAAGTTTGGGCTGGAACAGACATAGGAAATGAGCCTGCTAATATATATTCTTGTGGTGAAACACCAGAAACAGGTGATTTGTTGCATAATTCTATTATGGTAATGTTTGTAGATACAGGAGCAGATAGATTAGGCTCAATATGGAATGGAACAAATTTTTTATTAACAATTAGGCCAACACAAGATACTAATACAGAAGTTTCTAGAGAGGACACAATGGCTTGCTCTTGGACTCATGATGGCAACACAAGTGTAATGGCTTGGGTTGATGCTGATTCCTTAATTCCTGAATGGGGCACTTATTCTTATTTAACAAATTCATTTAGCTTTGCACAATGGGATATTGGCTCAACAACAGGAATCCCTTCATGGAGTGATGATGTAGAATCATTAAGAATATCATTAAATCCTGAAAATGATGAAATGCTTTTAACAGGACATGCTTTAACATTAGGAACAATTTCTTCTAGTGTAAATTGCACAAGATGGACAGGAACAACTTTTGATACAACAGGCTGTGTTTCTGTTGAAAATACAGGTAATTTAGATATAACAAGCGGTAGAGAATTCACAAGATATGTAGATGTTGATTGGTCTAAATATAATGCACCTCCTTTAGTATCAGCATTATTATATCCTTTAAATAATTCAAACATAACAACTTTTAATGTAAATTTTAGCTTTATTGTCAATGATGATATTTCATTAAGAAACTGCTCTATTTATCTAAACAATTCATTTTGGGAAAGTGCAGGAACTTTATATAATATTAATAATGGATTGCCTTCAAATTTAACACTTACTTTATCAGATGGTTCATATACTTGGAATGTTTTATGCTATGATTCATCAAAACCAAGCAAAAGTGATTGGTATGATTATAATTATACTTTTATTTTAGATTCAAATTCCCCAAATGTAACAAACTTAAAAATAGAGCCAGAAAAACAATTAGTAAATTTATTTGTTAATATTAGTGTTAATGCTTCTGATTATATTGGCATTAAATTTGTTATTGCAGAAATAACTTATCCAAATGATACAATAAAAAATTTCACAATGACAGAAAACGGAAATATTTTTAATTTAACATTTACAGAAACAATGCAATTAGGCTTATATAATTTAACAATTCATGCTGAAGATTTATTTGGAAACAAAAATTCAACAATAAAATCCTTTTTTAATATAACCTTAGATGACTTATATTTAGAAACAGATAAAAACACTTATGTTGCAGATGAAATTGTTTATATTAAAGGAAAAGGCTTTTATCCATTTGTCAATGTGACTTTATATTTATATGACCCAACAGGAGACCCAATTTCAGGTTTTCCTTTTAATGTTTCATCAAACTTAACAGGAGCTATAAATTATTCATGGCAAATTCCAAGTAATCCAAAACTTGGTTATTATAATTTGAATGCAACAGATACTTATAATAATACAAGGTCAATTAATATTACTTTTAGAATTGTCAGTGCAGTTGCTGAGACAGATAAAACAAATTATGAGCAGGGAGATTTTGTTTATATAAGCGGCTATAACTGGGATCCAGATGCTAATGTTACTATAAATATAACTGATCCTGATAATATTGAAGTTTTTGGACAAATAAATTTAACAGCAAATTCAACAGGAAATATAAATATAACATGGCAAATTCCTTATAATGCAACTTTAGGAAATTATAATTTAAGAGCTTTCCAAGCAAATGATTTAAGCAAAAAAAGTTCTTATATTTTTTCAGTTTCTAAAAGAAACACAACCTTGTTTAGTGATTTTGATTGGTATTATTTGGGTGATACAATTTATGTTCTTGGATATGGTTTTAGTCCAGACTCAAATATTACAGTTTATGTTTATAATAACACAGGTGGCAATATTTCACATTTTCCAAAAAATTACACTTCAAATAATACAGGAGCAATTAACTTTAGTTTTACTTTTCCAATTGAGCTATATGAGGATACATTTTATATTAATGCAACAGATCTAAAATATCCAAACTTAAAAGCAAATACAAGTTTTATGATTGTTTCACCTTATATAGAAACAGATAAAACTTATTATTCTGATGGCGAAATAGTTTATATTTATGGTTATTATTTTCCTAGAGACACAAACATTACTATAAATATAACTGATGTTGATTCTAATTTAATTTCTGGCTATCCTAAAAATGTTTCTTCAAATAATAATGGCTTTTTTACAGACATAACAACAGCATATTCAGGAACATTAGCACAAACACCTTATGATGTTTTGGCATATTATCCACAAAACCCAGATTTACAAAGCCTTTATA
>JAWBPL010000047.1:0-6225 GCA_038825025.1 Candidatus Woesearchaeota archaeon
ATAAAAACTTCAATAAACTTTGACAATTTAATAATTCAAGATTCATCTTCTATAGAAGAATTAAACAAAACAATTAATATTTTAGTAAAAAGGCTTAGAGAATGGTATTCTTATTGCTTGCCAGAATTAGAGGAAAAAATAAAAGAGCACAAGATTTTCGTTGAATTAATTTTAAACAAAACAAGAGCTGACTTAATTAAAGAATTTAAAATAGAAAATTCTATGGGTAAAGAATTGCAAAAAACAGGTAATGAACAAATATTAAATCTTGCAAAAACAATTCACTTATTATTAGAAGAAAAAGAGCAAAAAGAAAAATATTTAGAAACTTTAATGAAAGAAAACTGCCCAAATCTAAATGAAGTTGCTGGATTTCTAATTTCAGGGAAATTAATTTCTCTAGCTGGCTCATTAAAAAGTTTAGCTTTTTTGCCTTCTTCAACAGTTCAATTACTTGGGGCTGAAAAAGCATTATTTAGGCATATGATTAATAAAAATGCAAGGCCTCCTAAACACGGCATAATTCATGAACATCCTTTATTGCAAAAAGTTACAAGAGAAAACAAAGGAAAGGCTGCAAGGGCATTAGCTGACAAAATATTATTAGCTGCAAAAGTTGATTATTTCAAAGGCAATTTTATTGGAGATAAATTAAAAAAAGAATTAGAAGAAAAATTTCCAGAAAAATAGAAATTAAAAAGAACATAAATAAAATAATTCAAAAAAAATATTTTGGTGAAAAAATGCAATTATTAAATCAAAAATTTCCTAATATCTATTTCAAAAAAGATTCAAGAGGAAAAATAAAATTATTCACAAAAAACTTAACACCTGGATTAAAGTTCTTTGATGAAACAATAGAAAAAGAATCTGGTTTTGAATATAGAAACTGGGACCCAAAAAGAAGCAAATTAGCTGCTGCAATATTAAACCAAATTTCACAAATAGGAATTAAAGAAAATGATAAAATACTATATTTAGGGGCTTCTCATGGTTATACACCAAGTTTTTTATCAGACATTATAGGAGATAATGGCTTTATTTTTGCATTGGATTTTGCTCCAAGAGTTGTTCGTGATTTGGTATTTTTATGTGAAAAAAGAAAAAATATTGCTCCGATTTTAGCAGATGCAAACCAACCTGAAACATATAAACATAGAATAACTAAAGTTGATATTGTTTATATGGATGTTGCACAAAGAAACCAAGCTGAAATTTTTTTAAAAAATTGTGATCTGTTTTTAAAAGAAAATGGCTTTGCATTATTAGCAGTAAAATCCAGAAGCATAGACATAACAAAAAAGCCAAAAGAAATTTACTCAATAGTAAGGCAGCAATTAGAAAAGAAAATTACAATTGTTGATTACAGAACATTAGATCCTTTTGAAAGCGATCATGCAATGTTTATTTGCAAGAAAAAAGAATAAAAAAGTTAGAAAAATTAATAACTAAGTCTATTTATAAAAAATATTTAATAAAAAATAATCTTATAAATATTTATTCATTCTTTTAAAAAATGATTCCATGGACATTAAAGTATTATCCTAAATCAACAAAAGAAATACAAGGACAGAATTTAGCAATAGACAAATTACTTAATTTTGTTAAAAATTTCAAAAAAGGCAAATCAGCTTTATTATATGGACCAACAGGCTCAGGAAAAACAAGTTCTGTTTATGCTATAGCAAAAGAATTCAATTTAGAATTAATTGAAGTAAATGCCTCTGATGTTAGAGATTCAGATTCAATTAAAGAAAAATTGGGAAATGCAATTTCACAAACCTCTTTATTTGGAACAAAAAAAATCATTTTAATTGATGAAATTGATGGCATTTCAGGAACAGCTGACAGAGGCGGCTTGTCAGAAATAACAAAATTAATTGAAAAATCCTCTTTCCCAATAATAATTACAGCAAATGAAATTTTTGATCAAAAATTTACAACATTAAGGCAAAAATCAGAAATGATTGAATTTCACTCTTTAAATTATTTGTCAATTTTAGCTGTTTTAAAAAAAATAGCAGAACAAGAAAAAATAAAATATGAAGAATCTGTTTTATCAGCTTTAGCAAGAAGATCTGGTGGTGATTTAAGAGGAGCAATAACAGACTTTCAACTTTTAAGTGAAAATACAAAAAAATTAACAAAAGAAGATTTAGATGAATTATCAGGAAGAAAACAAACAGAAACAATGATAAATGCATTAATGAGAATTTTCAAAACAACAAATCCAGAAATTGCTTTAACATCTTTAAATGATGTTGATGAAGAAACAGATCAAATCTTTTTATGGATAGATGAAAATTTGCCGAAAGAATACACAAAAAAAGATGATTTAAAAAAAGCATATGATAATTTAAGTTATGCTGATATCCTAAAAGGCAGAATAACAAAATGGCAACATTGGAGATTTTTATCATATATAAATGAATTATTAACAGCAGGAATTGCATTATCAAAAAAAGAAAAATACTCTGGCTTTAATAAATATACAAGAACAACAAGAATATTAAATTTATGGCAATATAATCAAAAAAATGCAAAGAAAAAATCAATAGCTGAAAAAATAGCCATTAAAACACATGGCTCTATAAAAGAAGCCACAAAAGAGATTCCTTACCTAAAAATAATATTTAAAAAAGGAAAAGGAGAAAAATTAGCAGAATATTTTGAATTTGATAAAGAAGAAATTAATTATTTGATAAAATAAATTTTTTTTCTTAAAAAATAAATAAAAAAGGAGAGCATTTAGCTCTCCAACACGGAGGGTGGGTGATTTAAGAAAGAAAGATTGGGATTTTGAATTTTAATTATTTTTTTATTATTATTTTAAAGCATATTGTTCTTTTTCTTTTTGTTCCTTTGCTTTTTTTATAGCCTCTTCTGATGGTTTTTCATTATCTAATAATTCAGCCAAGTTCATTTTTATTGCCTCTTTTTGTGTTTTAATCAATTTATTTATTTTAACTACTAATAAGTAGTATATAATTACTACTATATAAATCTTTCGTTTTTATTACTAAAAAGTAATATAAAACAAGAATAAATCAAATTAACTATTTTTAATAAAATTAATAAAAAAACTAAAAAAGTAAAAAAAATAGTAAATTATAATTAAATTAGTGGTTTATTAAAATTATTTATTTATTGTTTTTTTTATTTCAGAATTTCTTTTTTTTAGTCTAGAAATAGCATCTTTTAATGCTTTTTTTGGTTCTTTGTCTTTTGTTTCTATTATAAATTTAGGAACACCAATTAAAGGATGTGCAATATTATAAGCAGAAACTAGAACAGAATCGTCATTCCATAATTCTTCTCTTAATGCATTACATAAAGTATGGTCTTCACCTTTAATTTCAAAAACTAATCTTTTTGCTTTATCTTCAAGAACATTTATTTCCATATTATCACCTAAATAATAATAAATTTTATATATGTTTAATTATTTAGATTTAATGGTTATTTTTAAATTTTAGTATAATTTTTTAAAAAAATTTAAAATAGTATAATTTAAATAATTTTAAAAAAAATAAAAAATGTTAAAAAAATCACAAATAACAATAATAATTTTATTTTCTATATTACTTATTTTATTTATTATTTTTTTGGGTTTTTATAATTTTAATAAATTAAAAGATAAAGAAATACAGCAAAAAAATAACGAGCTTTTTACTATAAAAAAAGACACATATATTGCATATTCTAATAATTGTCTAGAAAAAATTTTTAAAAAAGCTATTGATGAATTTGGTTTTGAAACAGAATTAATAAAGCAAAATTATGAAAAAGAATTTATATCCTGTTTAGAAAATAATGATTTAATAGATTTGGAGATTAATGAAAAATCATTAATGGTTGATGTTTTAGATTCTGAGAGTATTATTTCTATAAACATAAAACTAGAAACAAAGTTAAAATATGAAAATTTATATGAATATGTTAATGAATACAAATATGATTTTTCAAAAATATCTTTTAAAAATTTGAAATTAGAAAACAATAAATTAGCATTTGATACACAAATTATTTCTAGCGATGAAAATGCAATCTTATATTTAAAAAAAGATACTTCTTTTTCATTAAACAACAATCCTGTTTCCCAAATCTCAATAAAAGTTGACAAAAAGCCAGAATTTAGCTTTATTATTGGAGATTTTATTTATGATTTAAGTCCTGATGATATGAAAAGCAATGATTTAATTATATTAAAAATAAAATACAAAGATGAATGGCTTAATCATAAAGGACAAAAAATAAATCCAAAAAAACTTAGAATTGCCTATTTAGAAGAACAAAAAAAAGAATGGAGATTTTTACCCAGTATTGTAAATCCAGAAAAAAAAGAAATTTCTATTTTGACTAACCATTTTTCAAAATATGTTATAGGCTATTTAGAGAGAGATATTCCTTTATTTATTGAAAAAGATAATGTTGAATATATTGCTGGTTTTTCAAACATTGATGATGAAAATACTGCTATAATCACACAAAAATCTGAATTTGACACATTATCAGGAGATGAAAAATGTCCTAAAGATGATTTTGAAATTGATGAAAAAGCAAACATAAAAAAAAAAAGATTTTTTTATAGTGAAAATTTAATAATTCAAGATTCTTTCTGTATAGACCCTTTTGTTGATGTTATTTATGAGATTACAGAATTTAATGGAAATTTATATGAATTAGAGATTTCTACGAGAAATGAGGTAAATATAGAAAAAAGCAAAAAAGACAATAGATTATTTATAAAAATATCATCATCAAAAAAACAAGACATAAGTTTAATAATTAAAAAAAGACACTTTTTAAATTTAGAAACTTTAATTTACCCAGATTCAACAAATATGTACATATATAAATGCTATGCTGATTTAAATTACCTTGGAAAAGGAAAACAATTTAATGATAAAGGTAAATTTCATACAGGTATTGATATAGCAACAATATCAGATTTAATTTCTCCTTGTAATGCAGAATTAATTGATATATGGAATACAAAAATTGATTTTAAAAACACAAAAAATTATTATAAAGAAGGACAAAATAATATTTGCAGAGAAGGAGTTGGCCCAAGTGTTATTTTAAAATGCTTTGATAGTAATATTTTTGTTTTGTTTTTTCATTTAGATAAAGAATATTTAAAAAAAATATATAAAGAAAAGGAATTAGGAGAAATAATTAAAAAAGGAGAAATAATTGGAAAGCCAGGAACAACAGAAATAGGCTGTTCTGACGGAACACATACACATGTTGAGTTTAGAACAGGAAAGATAGACGAAAATTTAAAAATTCCATTATCATCTTTTTCTCCGTGTGTATTAAGAGATAATAATTATCTTGTTGAAGATTTTTTTGGCTATGCCTTAATTGATAAAAAAAAAATTACAGGAAAAAATTGTTGTGATGTTTCAATTCAATTTAATGGCCTAACAGAAAATGAATTTTTTGCCAGTTTAAATAATCAAGAAGATAATATAGAGAGTAATATTATTTAAAAAAATAAAACATTATTTATGTATATTTTTTTTTTAACTGAACCAAAAGGCATCTCAATCACATATTTAACTTTGTTTTTAGAGGTATAAAAGCTAAAAGGCCTAAAATTCTCTTTAATTTCAACAACTTTTTTATTTTCATCTAAAAAAACAACATCAATTGGAAAAAAAACAAAAAACATATGCAAGCTTACTTTTTGAATTTTATCAAAAACAAAAACATAGCCAATATCATTAATAGGCTTGGAAAACATCAAGCCTAGTGCTTTCTCAAAAACATTTTTCAAAATTTTTTTATTATTGCAAATTACTATATTTTTAGAAATATTTTTTATCATTTTATTAATTTTTTAAAATTACAACATTAGTCATTCCTCTTCTTTTTCTTTCTATTAAGCCTTTTCCTTCTAATTTATCTAAAATCCTAGTTATTTTTACTTTGCTATAAGTTGTTTTTTCAACTAACTCTGATTGAAATATTGTCCCTTGTGCATCAACAATTTTATCATAAACTAATTTTTCATCTGGCAATAAATCTAAAACCCTTTTTTTTACTATTTCTTTTTCTGTTTTTTCAAAATCTTCTTTTTTTTCAACAACCAAATTTTTTTTAAACTTGCTCTCAACCAAAAAATAAATTCCTAAACAAACCAAAGATACTGACAAAATACTGCCAAAAATATATACTAAAAAATTCCTGTCTTCATGCAATCAAGTTCCATCTTCTAAA
>JAWBPL010000048.1:0-5049 GCA_038825025.1 Candidatus Woesearchaeota archaeon
GAATTGAAAAAGGAAACACAAATAAAAAATCTTAAAAAAATATTATTCATGCATTTGAAATCTGGTGAGATAAAACTGGAAAAAGGCAAATATAAAAAGGGGTAAAAGAGAGATTAAGAAATATGTTAAAAGGGAAGAAAAAACATCGCCCTCATTTGTTACTAGGAAAGCCAATATTCCTGGCGGGGCTATTAAAATTTTTAATTTAGCAAAATATTTGTTTTATAAAAGAATTAGTTATTAAGTTCATAATTTTTTATTATTTGCTAAACAACTTCTTTCAAATACTCTTCAACGACACTCTTCCAAATCATATCCTCAACTTTTTCATCAATAAAGTCTTGAAAAAACTTATCCGTGTTGTTTATCCATGATAATAATAAATTAACTCTTTTTGAGAATGTTTCAAATGCCTTTTTATCTGGTTGTTTCATATCAAGTTTATAATCTATCTTGCCAGTATTAATTGTCCCTCTTAATCCTACAAAGCCTATGGCAACTTTAATTTTTTCTAATGGTATTTTTTCTTTAATAGAATATGCTCTTTTATAAACTTCAAGCTGTTGCCTATGTTTTGAGGCATTTTCCAAGTCTTTATCAGTTTTCCAATCTAGTATTAAATATTCATTTTCATTTTTGAAAATTGCATCTATATAACCTAAAAATTTTAAATCAGAATCAAAGCCTAAATCTCTTAATGTGCAATTAATTTCATATTCAGCATCTTCAAAATTATAATTTTTTTTTATTTCTTCAATTATTTTATTTACATTTTCTAAATAAGGCAGTGCTTTTTCACTTATTATTGGCTCTTGTCCTTTAATTTTAATTTCTGCTGCCTTATGAACTTGTGAGCCTAATGTCATTGAAAATGATGTTTCTTTTATTGCAATTATCTTGTTAATAAAATATTTATAAGCACTTTCTGGCATTGAGCTAAATGATGCATGATCTAATGATGCAAAATGTTCTTTGATAAAATCTTTAATCCATGATTTTTTTGATTCAAGCAGTTCTTTTGCTTTATCATATTCCTTATTTACAAATAAAGCATAGGCTTTTTTCTTGATTTCATCTAAATCTAATAATTCATTAATTTCTAATTCTATTTGTTTAAGTTCTGCATAATCATTTATAAAATCTTGAACTTTATTACTTAAGATTATTAAATTTTCCATTGCCCTTGTGAATGCAACAAAATTAATTCTTAATGTTTCTTCTTCAAGCTCTTCTTTTGCTGATATGCCTTTAGAAAGAAGTATTGCTTCTACAATGTTATCAACAAAATTGCTTTTATCTTTTACTTCAGAAGGAATATAAATAACATTATCAAATTCTTTTCCTTTTGCCTTATGGACTGTTGTTATAACAAGATTTTTTTCAACATCTGATTCTTGGGAGCCTAAATCTGCTGAATATAAATAATTCATAAGGGAATTAATATCAATTTTTTCTAAAACATTCAAGGATTCTTGATAAGATTGCTTTAATGTCATTGCTGCTGTTAAATATTCTTTTCCATAACTTATGCATATAGGAAATATTTTTTCAATAAACAATGAATTAACATCTTCAACTGTTTTTATTGATTCCCTTAATTTTTTGTATTCTGGCAATTTTTCATAAATTTTTTCTAATGAATCATATTTTTCTTGAACTAATTCAAAAGACATTTGTAAAGAACATGGAAAAAAAATAGTAAAAAAAGAATTTTTTATATCTTTAATGTCAGAGCTTAAAAGTCCTTTTAAAAAATTTATAATATGTTTTTTTGCCTCATTAGAGCTGCCATAAAATGTTGATGAATGCTCTATATTTCTTGCTTTCAGCTCTTTTTCAATATATTCTATTTGATAATTAGTTCTTGTTATTATTGCTGTTTTTCCTTTTCCTATAAACTTTTTAGCTAACTCACATGCTATTGAATAAACAGAATCATTATCAACATCATAGATTATTGGCTTTTTTGATTTTTTATTGTCTGCATTTTTTAAATTTTTTAATTCTTCTTTATGAGAAAGTTCTTTTGTTTTTTTTATAAAATATTCTTTTGCATAATCCAATATCTCTTGAGAGCTTCTAAAATTTTCACTTAGAATTTTTTTAGTTGAGTTTTCAAATTTTTTGAAATTTAATATAGAGCCGCCTTGAAAACCAAAGATTGCTTGTTTTTTATCACCAACAGCAAAAAAATTTTTTCCTGATCTTAAAGCAATTTCAGCTTCCATTAAATTTACATCTTGTAATTCATCTACTAAAACATAATCATAAATTAGAATTTTCCTTAATTGCAAAAACTTGATAAGCATATCTGTATAATCCAAGCCTCTTTTATTTTTTATAGATTCATAATGCTTAAAAATATTAACAAAATGTTCAGCAAATTTATCAATTTCTTCTTTAGTGTATTTTTTATCTTCTTGAAGATTTTTTTTTACTTCATCTATGTTTATCATTTCTGGAAGAATACCAAAATTTTTAAGATATCTTATAAGGCCTTCTATTTTTGGAACAATATTTTCTAAAAGATAATTATCCTCATATTTTAATACTTCATTTTCTTTAAGATATTTGAATATTGCATATCTCAGCAAATTTGTTGATATTATTTCATTTTCATCTAAATTATTTAAAGCATAAGAATGAAAAGTAAAAACATTTAATTTTGAAAAATCAAATTGGATTTTTTCATCTTTAATAACATTAAGAATTCTTGCTTCCATCTCTTTTTTGGCTTTTTCAGTAAAAGTTAAACAAAGAATTTTTTCTGGATTAATTTCTTTTTTTAATAAATCTAAATATTTGTAAGCCAATAATCTTGTTTTTCCTGTTCCTGGATTGGCTGTAACTAAAACATTGCCTTCAATATTAATTATTTCTAATTTTTCTTGGTTGATGGACATTTTTAAAATCTTTTATTCATTTTCTAATAAAAATTTATAAAGAGGAATTGCTTCAATTTCATCTGTAATTTTTTCTTCAGTATCCCATGTAATTATTTTGCCTTTTTTTAATTTAAATTTCTGGATTGCTTTTTTAAGTCCTTCAATTTCCCTTTCTTTATTTTGTGATAATAAATAAGAAACTTGGATTGCATCAACAATTTTTATTCCTTCTCTTATTATAAAATCACATTCATTATCAAAATAATAAATGTCTTTATTTCTTCTTTTAAGTTCTAAAAAAACAAGGTTTTCTATTAATCTGCCAAAATCTTCTGAAAAATGAAATGCAATTTTAATTAAACCAGTGTCAATTGAATATATTTTTCTGTCGTTAATTATTTGTTTTTTAACACTTGTGTCGTATTTAAATAATTCAAAAAAAAGATATGCTTGATTCATAAAATTAATAAAATTTTTTACTTTAGAGGTCGTTGTAAAACCTAATATGTTTTTTAAATTATTATAGCTTATTTTTTTTGTTGCATTTGATAAAAGAAATAGTGCTAATTCTCTAAATTCTTTCTGGTCTCTTATTTTAAATCGGACAATTAAGTCTTTTATTAAAATATCTTGATAGATCTCTTTTAGTTCATTGAAATTTTCTGATTTAATTATTTCAGGAAAACCACCTATGTTAATATAATCTTGTAAATTTTTCATAATATTTATTTTATTTTTCGTTGTTTTATATTCAATATTTATTTTTCTAAAGTTTAAAAATTCAGAAAAACTAAAAGGAAATAATTCTATTTTAATATTTCTTCCAGTTAATGTTGTTGCAATTTCAGAACTCAAAAGTTTTGCATTTGAACCAGTAACAAAAACTTTATAATTATTATCAAATAATCTTGAAACAAACTTTTCCCATGCATAAATTTCCTGTAGTTCATCAAAAAAAAATGTATTTGTTTTTGGATTTATCTCTAAAAAAGATTCATATAATCTTTGAAAATCATCATATGTAAAATTCAAAAGCCTATCATCTTCAAAATTAATATAGCCAAAAGATTCATAATTCCTAGAAATCTGTTTTAAAAGTGTTGATTTTCCAGATCTTCTTATGCCAGTTATAACTACAATCTTATTGCTATTAAAAATATTCTTATCTATTTTCCTTTCTACTATATCTTTTTCTTTATCAAAATTCTCTCTTTGGTCTAAAATTATTTTTTTTAATATTATCTTTTCCATATTTTATTAATGTATATTATTACTTATTTTTATATTTTACTAAAATATATTATTTTATTTTTTTATATTTTGGTAATGTATATTATTTTTAATTCTTTTTTTCATTACCATATAGATTATTATTTTTTAATGAGTTTAAAAACCCAAACAAAATCCAGAAAAACACAAAAATTCCAAACAAGGATAATAACAAACCAAGACTGCCTAAAAATATCTCTAAAAAAGATTTGTTTTTTAATTTTAAATAACCAATGCTAGTAAATAATAAAAAAAAATTTTTAAAAAAAGTTAATAGACTAATATAGTTCGATTTTAACTTTGATTAAATTAAAGACATAGTAATTTTAATATTTTTTTCATTGTATAATTTTTTTATAAAAGTTTTTTTTGCATTTTTTATCATTACTTAACAATACCCTCCTTTGAACCACAATAAGGGCATCCACCATATTTCATTTGGGATTCTTTATATTGATTAGTGCATCCATTGCAAATAATAGTTATCTCATCTCTTTTTAATTTTGATTCTAAATTTTTTTTAATTGTTACTTTTGGTATAATTTTAGGTAATTTAAGTTCATTAACTTTAGATTTATCCTCTTTTGTCTTTGAAACAAAGGCTTTAATTTCTCTATCTATTCTTTTTATTTCTCGATTTTTATCAGTCCACCAGTCTCTACTCCAAATCCTTATTATATTCCACCCAGCAGATTCTAGCACAGTTTGCCTATAAATATCTCTATCTTTTGCACTCTTTGTTGAATGATACATTTCACCATCACATTCAATACCAGCTATAAAGAGATTTTTAAATTTAGGATGAATCACTGCCAAATCAATATTATAACCTTTGCAACCAATCTGAGTCCTAACTGTATATCCTAAATTTTCTAATTCATCTTTAACTTCTCCT
>JAWBPL010000048.1:5059-6168 GCA_038825025.1 Candidatus Woesearchaeota archaeon
ATTATTTCGGTTTCATTTAGACTTTTTAATATGGTGTAAGAAAGTTCATAATTTTGTTCCGAAACATATTTACAGTACTCCAAATACTTTCTGAGTAATTTTGGACCATTATATCTGCCTTCATATTTTAAATTAGTTGGTTCAAAAGATGAAAAAACATATATTTTTTCTTTTGCTCTTGATATGGCAACATTTAACCTATTTGGTCCGTATATTCCATTTAAGGGCCCAAAACTATATCTAAATTTTCTTGTCTCATCATAATCATATCCTACAGAAAAGATAATTATATCTCTTTCGTCTCCTTGTACTGTCTCGATGTTTTTAACAAATAAACCTATAAATTGATCATCTTCATATCTGTTTTTTTCCAAATCAATTAATTCTCCAAATAAAGGATCGTCTTGTGCTGCTTTTTCAATAGCCTCTTCAATTGCATCCATTTGATTTACATTAAAAGTTATTATACCAAAAGTGTAACCTTTTTCATTATTCTTTAAAAGTTTTTTTAGTAATATAACCACCTGCTCTGC
This sequence comes from Candidatus Woesearchaeota archaeon, assembly GCA_038825025.1. Classification (GTDB taxonomy): domain Archaea; phylum Nanobdellota; class Nanobdellia; order Woesearchaeales; family GW2011-AR15; genus JAAXVZ01. The sequence continues at coordinate 5,593 of JAWBPL010000048.1, forward strand.
TTCTTCTATATTACATCTATCTCTCCATAGACCTTTAGTTTGAATATAAGTTATTGGAGAATTTACCTTTATTTTGTTTCTTGGAATTATTCTCAGATAGCCATTATAAAAAGCATGATTTGAAAAATTAATAAGCTCTGGATGCTTTGATCTATAGTGATAAATAAGTCGTTTTCCAGGAAAAATTTTTTTAGCTCGAACTAGAAGTGATTCCTCATTGAGTAATTCTTCTTCTTCGCTAAGTTCCTCGTCATCTTGATCTTCATCATCGAAAGAAGCCATAAAAAAATTTGTAGGAGGGAGTTGCTTTTCATCTCCTGCAACAATTACTTTTTTCCCTCTGATTATTGAAGGAATTGCCTTTTCAATTTTGCACTGAGATGCTTCATCAAAAATAATCACATCAAATATGTCTTTTTGAAGAGGAAAAATAGTAGATGTACTTTCTGGTGAACACATCCAAACTGGAAATAAATCTAATAACCCTCTATCTATAAATTTTTCAACTAACTGCCTTATTGTCAATCTTTTTCTCTGTTTATTTACTTCATAAATAAATTCACTCAACATATTATA
>JAWBPL010000049.1:0-6109 GCA_038825025.1 Candidatus Woesearchaeota archaeon
ATTAAATGCATTACTTAAATAAACAGTAACTACTTCTTTTTCAGTTGGCTCTTTAACCCATCTAATACTGCTTTCTTTTATCCAGCTTTCCCAAGGCAATTCCTGACATTGCATTGGTTGATAATTTAAAATGATTACTTCATCTTCTTTTGTCCTTTCATTATTTTCTTTTATTTCACATGCACTTAATAAACTAATTAAAACTAAAAATCCAAAAAATAATATTTCTTTTTTCATTGTTATCACCTAACCTTTATTAAAAGAGAGATTATATATAAATTAAATTATAACTTTAAGTCTATTTGAAGCTAAATACTAATAAAATATAAAATTTATAAATCAAAACTTTTTTTTAAATTTAATAAATGATTTCAAATTCAGATTTTCCAATCTCAAAAAAACATTTTTTCTGGAATAATATTATTAAAGATGAATGGAATAATTGGCACTGGCAACAATCAAATAGAATTACAAAATTAGAGCAATTAAAACAAATTTTAGGCAATAAATTAACAAATGAAGAAATAAATGCCTTTTCAAAAACATCATTAAATTTTATGGTTGCTATAACACCTTATTATTTTTCTTTGATAGATTTTGATAATCCAAAAGACCCAATAAGATTACAAGCTTTGCCACAAGAAGGGGAAACATTAGCTCATATAGATGATACAGAAGATCCTTTGGCAGAAGAACATGATATGCCTGTTCCTGGCTTAACACATAGATATCCAGATAGAGTTCTTTTATATACAACACATAATTGTCCTGTTTATTGCAGGCATTGCACAAGAAAAAGAAAAGTTAGTAATCCAAATAGTGCGGCAACATTAAGCCAAATAAATTTAGGTTTAGATTATATAAGAAAACATAAAGAAGTTAGAGATGTTGTTATATCTGGAGGAGATCCTTTATCTTTATCAGATGAAAGATTGTTTAAAATAATCTCTGATTTACAAGATATAGAACATATTGAAATGATGAGATTAGGCACAAGAAATTTGGTTACTTTGCCTCAAAGAATCACAAATGAATTTGCAAATGGTTTGAAAGAATTAAATAGCAGGAAAATAAATGGAAAAAGAAAGCCTATTTTTATAAATACACATTATAATAATCCAAAAGAATGCACACATGAAGCAGAAGAAGCCTCACATAGATTATTGTTGGCAGGAAGCCCTTTAGGAAATCAATGTGTTTTATTAAAAGGTGTAAATGATAATATTAATGTAATGAAAGAATTAAATAAAAAATTATTGCAAATGGGCATTAAGCCATATTATATCTATTTGTGCGATCCAACACCAGGAACAGGCCATTTCAGAACAAGTGTTGAAATTGGTTTAGAAATAATTGATAATTTAAGAGGCCATACTTCAGGATTTGCCACACCCCAATTAGTTATTGATGCTCCATCTGGTGGCGGCAAAATATTGATTCCTAATGGCATTATTGGAAGGCATGTTGGCTCTAAATACACTGTTTGGAAATTAATTAATTTTGAAAAAAACTATTATTATTATATTGCCCCAAATGATGAAACAAATTATTATAAAAGATATAATAAGCCAATTCCTAATGATTTTGATATCTCTGAATTAAAAAATAGTTTTTTGAAAAATGCTTATGAAAAAGGGCTGATTGATTAATTTGTGATTAATTATTACTTATTTTTTAAGTTATTATGTTCATAATAATTATATTTATGTGTCTTTCCTTTCACTAACTCTTTAGGATATCTCTTATTATTTATTTCTAATTTTTTAATAAATGCATCATATAAATCAATTCCTGTTGCATTGCTGAAAGCAATTAAAAAATGCATTATATCAGCAACTTCTAACTCAATTTCTTGTTTTTTTTCTTTTAATAAATCCCAAGATTCTTGTGTTGTTTTCCATTCAAAAATTTCCAATAATTCATTTGATTCAATTGACAAAGCAATTGCTATGTCTTTTGGATTATGGAATTGTTGCCAATCTCTTTCTTTTAAAAATTCAGAAAACTTTTCTTTCATGTCTTGTATTTTATCAAAATATTCTTTATTATTATTATTCATAAGTTTAATAAAATATATTTCTTTTAATATTTTTTCTATAAAAAAATAAAATTAAATATTTAGTTCTTTTTTAATTTTTCAATGAAAGAATCTAAAAACTTAGAAAAAAACATTTTTATTGTTATAGCTGCCTATAATGAAGAAAAAAAAATAAAGAATGTTCTTTTTGATTTAAAAAAACATAATTATAAAAATATAATTGTAGTAGATGATGGCTCAAAAGATAATACTTATGAAGTAGCAATAAAAGAAAAAGTTATTGTTTTAAGGCATATTATTAACAGAGGTCAAGGAGCAGCATTAAAAACAGGCATTGATTTTGCCATTAAAAAAAAAGCAAGCATAATAATAACTTTTGATGCAGATGGTCAATTTTTATCATCTGATATTGAGAGAATGATTCAGCCGATTATAAAAAACGAGGCAGACATAACATTAGGCTCAAGATTTTTAGGAAAAGCAATAAACATTCCTTTTTTAAAAAAACTAACATTAAAATTAGGCATAATTGTTGTTTTTTTTCTTTATGGTATTAAAGTAAGTGATTCGCAATGTGGGTTTAGAGCTTTTACATTAGAAACAGCAAAAAAAATAAATATTCTATCAGATAGAATGGAGCATGCAGGAGATTTTTTTTCTGAAATCATTAGAAACAAATTAAGATATAAAGAAGTCCCTATAACTGTTATATATAGTAAATATTCTTTATTAAAAGGTCAATCTTGGGATAAAAGCATTATCCTAGGATTAAAAATGCTGTTCAGAAAATTTTTAAAATAAGTCTATTAATTAATATAAAAAAATAATAAGTAATTAAATGTAAATTCCATTTTCTTTTATTGAAAAATAAATATTTTTTCCGATATTTTTTTCATTTAATAGATTTTTTATTAAAGTTGCTTTTATTTTTTCATTTAAATCTTTTCTATCATCCATCTTATTTAATTCTATAATTGTTTTACACATATTTTTTATCATTTTTCCGCCTATCATTTTAAATTCTTTATTTTGCATATCGCTTGTTACTTGATTTGTTATTAAAACAATCTTATCTTTGTCTCTGGCAATCCTTATTAATGATTGAATCTGTTCAGCCATTATTGAATTTATTTTTTTTGGCTCTTTATTTAATTCTAGCTTATATAAATTTGAAATGCTGTCAATTATCAAGATAAAAAATTTAGAGCTTTTTGATTTATATATATTTAATATTTGCTGATTTTGTTCATAAAAATCTTTAGGCTGCAATAAAAATAATAATTCCATTGTCTTTTCAAAATTTTTAATTATCTCTTTATTTTTTGCTAATTGTTTAAGCCTCTCAATGTTAAATGATTTCTCTGTATCAATATAAATTACTTTTTTGTTTTTTTCAATAGCAGAAATAGCAGCTAATAAACAAAAAGTTGTTTTTCCAGATGAGGCATTTCCATAAATCCCATTAACAAAACCAGAATGCAATTCATCAATTAAATAGCTTAATGCAGGATTATTAGGATTTAAGGTTATCATCTTTTAATTTTTTTATTTTTTTAATTTTTTTATATCCTTTTATATTCTTTTACAATAATTTATTTTTTTGTTTATTTTTTATTTTTGTTTATAATATTAGTAAAATATAATCTTTAATAAATTATTTGATTTTATAATCTTTGATTTTTTAATTTATTAAAAATTTATTATTTTAATCTATTTTTTTATTAATTTCTATCTTCTATTATTTTTTTATATACCTTCTCAACAGAAAGAGCAATATTTTTCCAGTCAAACTTTTTTAAATTATCAACCTCTTTTATCTTTTTTTCATAACTTTTTTTATTTTCTAACAAAATTAAAGCTTTATTTGCTAAATCCATATGGTCTTGTTTTTTAAAAAACAAGCCACCTTTTTTGTTATTTATCTCTTTAAAAGGCTCAATATCCGAGCAAACATAAGGAATTTTTAATGCCATTGCTTCTAATAAAGCAATTCCAAAACCTTCTAAAATTGAAGCACTTAAAAATAAATCGCTTTTTTTAATTTCTTTTAAAACATCATAATGATTTTTCATATAACCTAAAAAAGAAACATTCTCTTTTAATCTTAAATCAAAAACTAATTTTTTTAATTTTTCTTCTTCATTGCCTTTTCCAATAATTTTTAATTTCACATTAGGAATTTTTTCTTTTATTATTTTTAATGCTTTTATTATTACATCAACTTTTTTTGTTTCTATTAATCTGCCGACATAAATTAAGCTGTTTTTTTCTTTTTCATTTTTTTTAAAGTTTTTATTTATGTTATCAAAAATTTTTAAATCTATTCCATTATTTATAACAAAAATTTTTTTTTCACTAACTTTGTTTTTTATTAGCCTGTTTTTTGTAAAATTGCTGACAGAAATTATTCCATCATAATTTAATTTTAAAATCAATCTTTCATATATTTCATAAGGAAAAGCTATTACTCCTTTATTTTTTATCCATTCATTTAGCCATGTCTCGTGATATGTAAAAATAATCTTTTTATTCAATTTTTTTGCTATTTTATAGCCTGGCAAATAAGTAGTAAAATTATGTGCATCAATAATATCAATATTTTTAAAATTCAATCCAAATTTAACTAATTCAGATGCAAAACTTATTCTAGAAAAAAAGCCAGCATTATTTGTATAGGGGTGATTTTTACCAATTCTAAATACAAAAAATTTTTTTATTTTTTTTTTATTTTTTTCAAAAAAAACAAATTCTTTTTTTCTTTCCAATCCTTTTTGCCATGAAGTTAATACAAAAACCTGATTTTTTAAAGATAATTCTTTTGCTAAATAAAATGCTCTTGCTTCAACACCGCCAGTTATTTCCGATTTTTCACTTATTGGGAAATATTCACTTAAAATCAAAATTTTCATTTTTTTAATTTTTTTATTTCTTCTTTTTTAAAGCAATTTCCCTAACTAATTTAGTTATTTCTGATTCTAGTTCATCTAATTTTACATATAGCCTGAATAACAAATAGAATAAAATAACAATGCTTGAATAAACTAAAACATCTGTGCCTCTTCCAATTCCTAGAAAATTAGCAATCTTTGACAAATAATCCGGGAAAAAAACAATAAAAATTAAGCCAAACCAAATAGAAAGCCAAAAAAACAATTCAATTATAGTAATCTTTTTGTCTTTAGCTCTTAAAATTGCTCTGCTTGCAGCAAAAGAAAAAAAAATAACAGCTAATATTTGTATTATTGTCATAAAATTTTTAATTTTTTTAAAATATTTAATATTTTCTTTTAATTAACTTTTTTAAATATTCTTTTTTTTTACTTTTTTTTTATTTTAATATTTTATTTTTCAGCAGTTAATCCATTGAAAACTCTTTTTATATTTTTGAAGCCTGCTTTTTCAAATCTTTTAATAATGCCTGCTCTTATATCTAGGCCTTTTTTACTTCCAGGGTCTCCAGTATAATGAAATATCTTTCCTTTATATTTTAAAACCCTGAATAATTCATTATAAAAATCTTGGCTATACAATAAAGGTGATAAAGCAACTCTTGGCGGATCATGTATAATTCTGTCAAAAAAACATGCCTTGAATTTTTTAATTTCTTCAAAAGAATCACCAATAATTCTTTTTATTTTATCATTTGTAAAAAGTTCTTTTGAATAAGGATTTATTTTTTCAATTTCAATAACATTTTTATCTCTTTCAATTGTAAAAACCAAGTCAGCTATTTTTCCCGCCATTATTGCAGTATATCCTAAACCAGTGCATATATCTAAAACAATTCCAACACAGGGTTTAACAAATCTAATCTTTTCTTCTGTGTCTTCTTTTGGGCTATATTTTTTTGTAACATGCATTCTAATTCCTGAAATTTCCAAAGTGGGCCATTTATTTTGTATGGGGACTAATTTGTAATAATTATTAGTCTCATCAGAAAAAATAGAAACAGGAAAAACCTCATTATTTTCTATATAAAAACAAATTGTATCTTTTTTAATAACTTTTTTAATTTTATCTAACTCTAAAACTTGTTTATCTGGAAAAACAAACTTTTTTTCTTTGTTATTT
>JAWBPL010000050.1:0-6006 GCA_038825025.1 Candidatus Woesearchaeota archaeon
AAAAATTTATTAATTTTAGAATCCGAATTTTTAGTTTTTTTAATTAAAAATATACCTTTTTTTTTTAGTTTATTGGGTATGCTTTTAGTTTGTTTTGTTTTTTTTTTCTTTGATTTATTCTTTTTATCTAAATTGAATTTTTTGAAAAAATATTTTATTAATTTTTATAATTTTTTCACTTATAAATGATATATAGATTGCATTTATAATAAAATTTTTGTTAAATTTTTTTTCAATTTTAGTTTTTTATATGTTAAAAATATAGATCGTGGTCTGTTAGAGCTCTTTGGACCTTTAGGTTTAGTACGTTTAACAAATAGTATGACTAATATTATTAAAAATTTACAAACAGGTTTTTTGTATAATTACATTTTCATTTTTTTTCTATCTATTTTTATAATTCTTACAACATATTTCTATTTTTATTCTTTTTTTTTTGAATTAGAATACCTTTTTATTTTTATTTGTCTTTTTCTCTTAAAAAAAATATAGTGATAATTTTTTTTAAAAATGGTTAAATTTAACATAGATTTTTTTTTTATTTTTTTTTCTTTTTTAAGTATTTTTTCTTCTTTTTGTGTTATCCTTTCCAAAAATCCACTGCATTCGGTTATTTTTCTTATTTTTGTTTTTTGTAATGTAGTTTTAATTCTTTTATTACAAGGCATAGATTTTCTAGCTATGGTTTTTTTAATTGTTTATATTGGTGCTATAGCTGTGCTTTTTCTTTTTGTTGTTTACATGCTAAACATAAAATTAATAGAAGTTAATGAATTGAATTGACAATATCTTTTTGGCTTAATTTTAAGTTTGTTTTTTTTCTCGGTTTTTTTATTTTTATTTTTTGAGACACAAGGATTGTCTTTTTATAATTTTGATACAAACTTTAATTTCTTTGTTTGATTAAATATTCTTTTTGATATACAAAATTTACGTATTTTGGCTTTAATTCTATATCTAGATTTTTATATTATATTTATAATTATAGGCTTGATATTATTAGTCGCTATGCTTGGTGCTATCGTTTTAACCAGTAAACGAACTTTCTTTTTAAAAGAACAGCAAATTTTTCAGCAAAATAATCGTTTTATAAAGTAGTGTAATTAAAAATGTTAATAAATATAAATGATAAAAAAAATCTAGAGGTTCCAGATAATATAAATATATTACAAGCTTGTTCCCTATTTAATATTTATGTTCCACGTTTTTGTTATCATGATAAATTATCTATAGCTGGTAATTGCCGTATGTGTTTGGTTGAAGTTAAAGGCGTATTAAAGCCTGTCGCTTCGTGTGCTATGCCTATAAGTAAAGATATGCAAATTTTCACTGAAAGTAAATTGGTAAAAAAAGCGCGGGAAGGTATTTTAGAGTTTATATTATTAAATCATCCTTTGGATTGTCCTATTTGTGATCAAGGTGGTGAGTGCGATTTGCAAGATCAATCTCTTCTATATGGTAATGATAAAGGCCGTTTTTACGATTTTAAACGAGCTGTAAAAGATAAGGATTGTGGACCTTTAATAAAAACTATAATGACGCGTTGCATACAATGTACACGTTGCGTACGTTTTATGCGTGAAATTTCTGGTTTAAGCTTTTTGGGTGTTATAGGTAGAGGTAATTCCATGGAAATTAGCAACTTTTTAGAAAAATCTTTATTTTCAGAACTGTCTGGTAATGTAATAGATATATGTCCAGTTGGTGCTTTAACATCAAAACCATATTCATTTGTAGCTAGACCTTGAGAACTTTCCACATTTAATACTATAGATTTAAATGATATAATGCATGTCAACATTAGGGTTGATATCAGAGATACAAAAATTTTAAGAATATTACCACGTCTAAATTCGAAATTAAATGAAAACTGAATATCGGATGAAACACGTTTTTCATATGATGGCTTTTTTTTAAATCGTCTTACATCTCCATACATGCTAGATACTTATGGCAACATAACGATTTGTAGTTGATTAAGTATACTATTTGAATTTAAAAAATTACAATACAAAAAAATTAATTTCGTTCTTGGAAATTTTGTTGATGCGGAAACAAGTTTGCTTGTTAAATATATTTGTAATAAAAGTGGTAATTTTTCTATTTTAAATTTAAGCCAAAAATTAATAATAAATGATTTTCGTTTAAATTTCTTTTTTGATCGTAAATTTTTTGATGAATTAAACACTTTTAATTCCATTTTTTTATTTAATACAAATTTACGTTTAGAAAACCCTTTGCTAAATTTACGTTTAAAAAAATTGGTTGATAAAAATTTAATAAAAGTTTTTTCTTTTGGAAGTTCTTTTGGTTATAATTTTTTGAATTATAATAAGGGTAGTTCTATTAAACATTTTTTGAATTTTATTGAGGGTAAAAGCGTTTTAAGCGCTTTATTAATAAAATCTAATAAGAATTTATTTATATTTAATTGAAATTTTTTTAATAGATTAAAAAATAATTTTGATTTTTTATTTTTTAAATTAAAAAATTTATATTTTATAAATGATAAGATTCATTATACCGTTTTAACCAATGATTCTACTTCTTTATTAGTGAATGATTTTAATTTGTGTAATTCTATAAATTTATTCAATGATGAAAGTTTTAAATATTTTGATAATAACTTTTTAAAAGATAATTTGTTTTTTTTGTTAAATGCGGATAATTTTAATTTTTTTTATAAAAATAATGATTTTTTAAAAAGTAATGATGTTATATTTCAAAGCATGTATAATGCAAATAATAGAATAAAAAATGTGATAAATTTCTTTTTGCCTTCTTCACATTTTGTTGAAAAAAATGCAACTTATATAAATTTTTTTGGTTTTATACAAAGGGTTAAATTCATATTGTTTCCATATAAAAATGTTAGATCAGATTTTAAAATATTGTATATTTTATTCAAGGGTTTGCTTGGGGCGACTAGCACTTTAACAAAATTTAATTTACAAAAAGGTTTTATCAAATATAATTTTTTAAATTTTGAATTATTTGTGCCTAATTTTTTATCTTACAGTTTTCCTAATTTTTTTTATTTTAATAATACTTTGAATGTTAATACTATTACTAATTTCTATAAAACAAATTCTATTTTGAGGAGATCTCAAATTTTGAATATTTGTTATAGAGATATCAAAAAAGTTTATAGTAATTTTTTTTAGAAAATATAAAAATAAAAATGTTTATTAGTGCTTTGCTAGTTATTTTTCAGTATTTAATTGTTATAGTTCCTTTACTTCTTACAGTAGCTGTTTTTACACTTTTTGAAAGAAAAGTTATAGGCTACATACAGCGTAGAAAAGGTCCAAATAAAGTGGGTTTTTTAGGTGTTTTGCAACCTTTTGCTGATGGTTTAAAACTTATGATCAAAGAACCTATTATACCACTTAATGCTAATATTTTTCTGTATGTTGCAGCTCCTATTTTGACATTATTATTAAGTTTAATAAATTGAGTTTTAATTCCTTTTTCTGAAGCGAATGTTATTTCAAATTTAAATTTAGGTGTATTGTTTATTCTGGGGATTTCTTCACTTGGTGTTTATGGTATTATTTTAGCAGGTTGATCCAGTAATTCTAAGTATGCTTTTCTAGGCGCTTTAAGATCTGCTGCGCAGTTAATCTCCTATGAAGTATCCATAGGTATTATACTTATAACAATGTTATTAAGCGTTGGTTCTTTAAATATTAGTGACATTGTGCTGTGCCAAGAGGATATATGATTTATTGTGCCATTTTTCCCTTTGTTTTTGCTTTTTTTTATTTCTGGTGTTGCAGAAACAAACAGACACCCTTTTGATTTGCCAGAAGCTGAAGCAGAATTAGTTTCTGGTTATAATGTAGAATATGCATCTGTAGGCTTTGCTTTTTTCTTTATAGGGGAATATGCAAATATTATTCTAATGAGCTCTTTGATTGTTATATTTTTTTTGGGCGGATGATTACCTCCATTCACCTTACCTTTTTTGTATATTCCAGATTATTTTTGATTTTCTTTTAAGGTTGTTTTCGTCGTGTTTTTATTTATTTTAATAAGGGCTGTTTTACCTCGTTATCGTTATGATCAGTTGATGAGTTTGGGTTGAAAAGTTTTTTTACCTTTATCTCTAGGGTTTTTAATTTTTTATTCGGGTGTTTTATACGGATTGGATTGATTACCATAAAATTTAGTAGGAATATAAAAAAAATAAAATGTTATTAGGTCTTTTTGCAGTTTCTTTTTTTTCTTTTATACTTGTTCTTTTTATACCTAAAAAGAATATAGTATTAATTAAACAAATATCTTTAATTTTGAGTTTTATAATTTTTATTTATTGTATTGGTATTTTTCTTTATTTAGATCATTTATATGTAGGATTTCAATGTAAGGAAACTTTTTTTTTTTTTAACGGTTTAACCTTTTCTATTGGTGTTGATTGCATTTCTATTTTTTTTTTGTTATTAACTGCTATATTGTTTCCTATTTGTTTTTTAGTTAATTGAGAAAGTGTAAAGTATAGAAGTAAAGATTTTTGTGTAATGCTTTTACTTTTAGAATTTTTTTTATTAAACGTTTTTTTAAGTTTGGATTTATTTTTTTTTTACATTTTTTTCGAAGGTGTATTAATACCGATGTTTTTTATGATAGGTATTTGAGGCTCACGTCAAAGAAAAATACATGCGGTTTATCAGTTTTTCCTTTATACTTTTTTTGGTTCTATTCTTATGCTTTTTTCGATTTTTATAATTTATTTGCATGTTGGTTCTACACATTTGGAATTAGTGAAAGAAACCTTTTTTTCTGAAAAACGTCAGTTATTTCTATGATTGTGTTTTTTTATAGCTTTTGCGATAAAAGTGCCTATGATACCTTTTCATATTTGATTGCCTGAGGCACATGTTGAGGCGCCCACTAGTGGTTCTATATTATTGGCTGGTATTCTATTAAAATTGGGTACTTATGGCTTTATAAGGTTTTTGATAACATTATTTCCATATGCAAATACTTTTTTTACGCCGTTAGTGATTGTTATCTGCCTTTTTGGTGTCATATATGGTTCTTTTGGTACTATAAGACAAGTTGATTTAAAAAAAATAATTGCTTATTCCTCTGTTGTACATATGAATTTTGCAATTATAGGGTTATTCTCAAAAAATTTAGAAGGAGTTCAAGGCAGTTTCTTTTTAATGATAAGTCACGGTATTATATCAGGCGCTTTGTTTCTTTGTATAGGTATATTATACGATAGATATCATACAAGAATATTGTATTATTATGGTGGTTTGGTTAATGTTATGCCTATTTTTTCTATAATTTTTCTTGTTTTTATTTTAAGTAATATGGGTTTCCCAGGCACTAGTGGTTTTGTTGGTGAGATATTAGTTTTAATATCTTTTTTTTCTTTTAATTATAAAATTTCTATACTTTTAGCTACTAGTATGGTTTTCTCTGCTGTTTATTCGCTTTGATTGTATAATAGAGTTATTTTTGGTGAAGTAAAGAATTTTTTTTTTATTTCTAAATCAACTTCATTAGGTTTCTTTAAAAAATGATTTGGCTGCTTCTCTGATATAACAAGACGAGAATTTTTTTCATTGCTTCCATTTTTCATTTTAAATATTATTTTAGGTATTTATCCTAATGCTATTTTTAATACTTCTTACTTTTGTTTTGTAGATATTTTAATTTAGAAAAAAGTAATAAATGGTTAATTAATTTAAATATGAAATATTTTTTTTATACGATGATTTTTATTTCTTAGTGCCTGAGTTTTTTTTTTTATTGACTTTCCTTTATATTTTTATTTTTTGTATTTTTTTTTCTAATACAAGCATTTATAAATATAGTAAAATTTCGAAACCATTAATTTTCATTTTTTTTTTGGTTTTTATTTATTATGCTGTTTTGTGCTTTAATAGTATTGATTTTAATTTTATAGTATCTTATTATTTTTTTGCTAGCAACGAGCTAGTTACTTTTTTGAAAATTTTTTTTATTTTTTTATCAGTATTAATTTTATTTTTT
>JAWBPL010000051.1:0-5920 GCA_038825025.1 Candidatus Woesearchaeota archaeon
AATTTTTTTATTAGTTACTGAGCATGAAAATAAAAATAAAACAAAAAAAGTAAAAAAAAACATGGCTTTTTTCATTTTTTTCAACACCTTTTATTTTTTTTATTTAACAAAGTTATTTTTTATTTAACAGGTCTTCTTTTCTAATTATATCAACTAATTTTTTTTGATTTAATTTTAATAATTGCTTATATCTTTTTTTTGAAATATTTTTTTTAACAAAATAATCAATTTGAAGTTCTTTTATTTGTTCAATTATCTTATTTTTTGCATTTTTTAGATAAATTAGCCTTTTTTCATAATAATATTTTTTAAAAAAAATAAAAAACAAAAGAGATGAAACAAAAATAAAAAATAAAAACATAATTAAAATATTAAAATTAATTTTTATTTTATTTTTCTCAGATATCTTTTTTTCAAAAATACTTGATTTAAAATTTATGATTTCATTTTCAATGTCCTTTAATTGGGAAATAAAATTATCAAGTTCTAAATTGTCCATATTTGAATTTTTGTATTTATCATAAATTAAGATTAATTTTTTTGTTAATTCATTTTTTTTAATCTCATTTTCAGATAAATTATCCAAATTTATGTTTTTTAATTCTATAATTAGTTCATTATATTTTATTTCAATAGAATTCACTTTTTTAAAAAATAAATCACAATCCAAAATTAAAGAATTTATTTTATCATATCTGTTTTTTTCCAAATAATAAAAGATCTCGTTTTTAATATCAGATAATTTTTCGCTATTTATATTATTCTCATTAAAATAAGTTTCATAAAAATTTATTTCTATTATTTTATTTGTGATTTTTTCTAATTCTAAGCAATCTTGCTTTATTTTTTCAATATACTCAAAATCATAATTCTTAGTTGCATTATTACTAAAAATAAGCTCATTAATATTTTTAATATCTTTTGTATAATTATTTAATTTGTTTTTTATTATATCAAGCCTTTTATCATAGTATATTTTTTCAAATGTTTTTTTAATGATAGTCTCATTTATAATTTTTTTTTCATATCCAAATTTTTTTAATAATAATAAAAAACTTGAATTATCCAGTAAGGGATTTGATTCAATTTTTTTTATTAAAAAATCACAATAAATAGAAAAAAATGGCTTGAATCTGTTTTTTATATTTTTTGAAATTTCTAAAGATTCTTGGTAATTTGCTTTTTTTATATTATTTTCAGAAATTATAATAAATTTTTCTATTTCTGTTATATTAATAGTCGCATTATTTAATTTAAATATATCATCATAAAAAATAAAATTGTAAATGGATTTATCTTTATTATAATTAAGACTATCATTAGCAATAAATCCAATATTCTCCTTAAATAATTTCAAATTATTTTTTTGTTGCTCTAATTCTTGTTTTGCTAACAAGTATTTATTAAACAAATTTTCATAAATTAAGAATATTTTTTCTATTTCTTTTTGTTCATTAGTTATTAAAAGCTCATTATAAATATCAATAAATATTGCTGTTTCATAATCAAAATTTTTCAATTCTGCTATTGTTTTATTTATCTCAAAAAGATATTTTTCTTTTGAAATTTCATTTGGTGTTTTATTTAAAAGAAATTCAGAACTAACAAAATTTATATAAAATAAAGTAAAAACAAATAATAATAATAATAATTTTTTTAAGAGAATATTTAAGATAAAACTATTTAATATAAAATATGAATTACCTCTTTTTTTCATTTTCTAAATCTCATTTGTTTTTGATATATAATTTATTTTTATATATTAATTTCTAATATTATTGAATATTTTTTCCAATAAATTTAATAATTCTTTTTTTGTTTTTATTGCTCTTACTTGATTTGACAATTCTTCTTTATTAAATACATTTTTTATCCAGTCTGCAAAGTCATTTTTATTTTCATTTACATGATGCTTAAAAGTTTCTTCATCTATCAAGTTAAATGCTAATTTCTCATAAAGCTCTTTTATTGAGTATAATTTACTTCCATCTTTTAGCACAAAAGAATTTTCTCTTTTACAATTAAAAAAAAAGTCTTTATTTTTTTCATTTGTATTTTTTTCATTTGTATTTTTTTTATTATCTATTTTTGTATCTGTTTTATCATCTATTTTATTAATTTCACTTCTATTATCTTTTATTTTATCATTTTTATTATCTTTTATTTTATTATCATTTTTTTCATTGTCTGTTTTTATTTCAGCATTTGTTTTTATTTCTATATTTTTTTCGTTTGTTTCTTTATTTACTTTTTTATTGCCTGTATCCATTTTTTCTTCATTGATTTTATCATTAATATTTAAATTTTCATTACATTTCAAATTTTTCTTAAAACTATTTTTTGTTTTTTGATATTCTATATAATAATATTTAGATAATTCCTCATATGTTTTCTCAGATATTATTTTTTTCACATAAAAGTCTTGTTGCAATTCTTTAATCAAATTTTCAATTTCATTAAAATCATTTAAATTATTTTTTAATCTGTTTTTTTGTTTTATCAAAGAAACTTCTATTTGGCCTAGCCTGATTCTAGATTGATGGATAAAAACATTATATAAATCAGGACTTATGTATTTATTTTCATAATAATATTGCTGCATCTTTTTTATTTGGTTTATTAGCTTTTCTTTTTCTTCATTTAGCATTTTTATTTTTGTTTCTGCTTTTGATAAATAAACTAATCTTGCTGTAATTGCTATTATAATAGGCAAAATAAGTATTATCAGAAATATATTTCTTATATTTAGAATTATAAAATTTTTTAATTTTATTTCCGCTGGCTGTTCTAAATTTGCCATTATTAAACTAGATTTTTCTAAGATTTCGTTTGCTTTTTCTATATTGCCTTTTAAAAAAGTTTCAGTGCTTAAATTATAATAATTTTCTATTTGCTCTGTTAAATATCCTTGTTGTTTTAATTTTTTAATATCATTTTTTAATTCATCAATTTTGTTTTTTGTTTTATTATATTTAATTAAATAATCATTAACATAATTGCAAAAACTTAAAACTAGATCATATTTCTCATTTTTAAAATAATTTTCAGCCTCAACATATTTTTGCTTTAATTCATTATTGTTTACTTCCAATGAATTTATTTTATTTAGGGATTCATTTAAACAAGTTATTTTTTTCTCTTCAATTACAACAATATCAAAATCTTTTTTTAGTTCTTTTAAAAATTTGTTTTCTGATTCAAATTTGTTTTCTGAATTATTATTTTTAGGTTCATATAAATTAATTATTAAATTATAATTTTTTAAGCCCAATTCAAAATACTCTGGCAAAAAGATTGTTAAATTAATTATTTTAATTTCGTCTTTTTTCAAATAAACCTTTTTTTCGGAAAAATTATAATATGTTTTAAAAAGCCCGTCTATTGTAAAATCAACATAATAATCTTTATTGCTTTTGTTGTTTATTAAAGTGAAATTAATTATATTTAATTCAGATCTTTTTATTTTTGATTTTTTAATATCAACAAATAAATCATCTTCCTTATATAAGGCAACAGGCTTGAAAGATTCTTGAGAGCTTGACTTAGAGCTTCCAGAAGAGCCAGAATTAGTTTCTTCATGTTTTTTTATTTCTATGTTTTTTATTTCAGAATCAGAATAATTTCCAGAAGCATTTGCAATTACTTTTAATTCTTTTTGCCCTAATGCTGTTGATGAAACATCTGCTGAAATTTGAGAAACAATATAGGCTATTCCGCCTGGCTGCAATTCTGAAAAGAATTGTGTTAAGTTTCTTCTTGATGTTAAGCCATCTGGCAAAATCCATTTTATTGTTATATTATATGCTGTTTCATTGCCTAAATTAATTAATTTCGCCTTTATGGATGATAAATAATCTCCTTGATAAACAACAGGATAATATTCGGTAATTTCTAAAAATAAATATGGCCCTTGTAATAAAGAAATATAAGTAAAGTTAATTTCATAATTTTTTGGGCTTGTATTATTAAATGATGTCAAATTTATTATAACTAAATTTTCTTCAATTTGGTTTGAGCTTGAAATATTAATTTCAAATGTTTTGTTTTTATTTGATTCAACATTTAATAAAAGAGATTCAGAGCCATTAAATAAAATAGTTCTATTTGACAAATAAGAAACATTAACTGAAAAGTCATAATCAGAATTTGATATAATTGACATTAACCCTAATGTTTTATTTATTCCAAGCAATCCTGATGTTGTATTATAAGATGAAGGAACAACATACCAAGAATTCTCATATTTTACTTCAATTGTTTTGTCTGGTGTCTCAACTAAATTATTGCTAGTGTCATAAGCCCTAAAAAAGAATGTTAAATTTGTTTCATTCAAAGTTAAATTTGTTTTATATAAGCCTGAACTATTAATCATAGGCTTTTCTATCCAATTAAAATCATTAAGCCTATAAACTAAGAAAGCATTTTCAATTTCAAGATTATCTGTTATATTTAAAGTAAAATTTATTGTTGTTCCTGGATCTATATCTAATTCATTCATTGGTATATAAGAATAATTATAAATTAATGGGGCTTCTTCATCCAAATAAAAAATCAACATATTTGAGCTTAATAAACCTTGATTAGTTTCAGAGTAAACAACCAAATCAATTTGAGATGAAATAGCAGAGGCAGTTAAATTAAATCTATAATAATCATATAAAATAAACAATAAATCTTTTGTATTATTATTTATATAAGTTCCATTTAAATAAATATCATTAGTAATCATCCAATCATAAAAATTATTAATATCTTGATTCGATTGGCTTGTGTTTATAAAAAGCCAGTACTTTTGGCTTTTATTTAATTTTATTTTTTCATTTAAATCAATAACAATCCAATTAAAATTTGAAGCAACAAGATTACTATCTAGTAATCCATAAGTAATAATATCTTTTGGGCCATTATCATCACTTAATATTTCTAAATAGGCATTCGCAGGGTTTCCTGATTTTTTAATCATTAATTCTAGTTGTGCTAAATAGGTATCTTTTTCCAATATAAAGGATTGGCTCGCATTATTAATTTCAAAAAGATTAATGCTTTCATTTGAAATTTCTTCAACAGAGATTTTTTTATTATATCCATCAAAATTAGCCAAGCCAGAATTAAGCTCTGCCCAAGAATAAGAAATTGCTGTTTCATTATTATCTATTATATATTCTATTGAAAAATCTTGAAAAGGATACAATTTATTTTCTTCGGGATATAAAATTTTTATTTCCTTTGATCTGTTTATGTAAAATAAAATTGATTCTGTATTATTATAATTAGAAGAATTATCATAAGAAAGAATTGATAAATTATACATTGCGAAATCGCTTGTATTTGTAAAATTTGCTTTAAACAAGCCAGAAGTATTTATTAAATTTAAGGTTAAATTTTTAGAGCCCCACTTTATTAATGCAGAAACATTTTTTATTTCAATATTATCAGATGCATTAACACTAATATTTATAATTAAACCGTTTTCATAATAAAAAGTCTCTAAATTAGTAGGGTTTAATATTTTCACTTTGGGTTTTTCCAAATCTCTGTTTAAATAATAAACATAAAAAGTTAAATCGTCTGTGTCTGAATATAATGTATCATAATTATATGAACAAACCATGTTAGTTTGACCATTATAAGCCAAAGTTACTCTTATTGTATGGTTGCCCTCAACATTATCTAATGTTTTTGTTGTTATTATATGTGTTTTTCCATTAGTGTTACAATTTACATTATAAAAAGGAAACCAACCAGAACCATTGTTATAAACAAAAGTTATTTCATCTCCATCAGAATCACAATCAACATAAGCATCTATTTTTATTGTATCATATGTTCTAAAAAAGCTATAATTTAAACTAGTAATATTAATCTCATGAACATATTCATAAGAATATTCCTGTCCATCTTGGCAATCATCAATTGTGTT
>JAWBPL010000052.1:0-5853 GCA_038825025.1 Candidatus Woesearchaeota archaeon
ATCCCACATATAAATGTTTTTTAAATTTTTTAATTTTTGAATGAAAAATAATAATTCTCTTGTTGTTAAGCCACCTGGTTCTATATATCCTGTTCCTAGAGCAAATGCAGGATCCAAAACATCAATGTCTATTGAGATATATAAACCATCAAAATTTTTTGCAACGGACATTATTGCCTCACTTATTTCATTTTTGTCAGAATAAGAAATCTCTTTCATATCATAAATTTTTAATTTATTTTTTTTTACAAAATCTAATTCATTTGAATGCATATTTCTAACTCCTATAAATAAAATATTTTCTTTTTTTAATGTTCCTTCTTCAATTAAAACTCTGATAAAATCCTCATGTGTTGGTGGTCTAAAATCATTTTCACAATCAACATGAGCATCAAAAATTATTAAGCCGGGATTTTTGTGTTTTTTTGCAAAAGCCTTAAAAGAAGGATATGTTATTGAATGATCTCCACCTATTAAAATTGCTTTTTCACTTAAATTTTTAACATAATTTTCTATGTTTTTATTTGATAAACTAATATCAAAATTATCAATCATTAATTCTTCTATTTCATAAAATGGTAATAATCCATTTTCTTTCAAATAAAAATTTTCTAAATTTTTTATAATTTCATCTGGTGCTTTTTCTATTCCTTTTTTCTTTTGCAAAGCATTTGCATTAAATGGAACTTTAATTATTTTCATTTTATTTATAGTTTAATAAGCCCTATATAATTTTTTTCTTTTGTTTTTCAATATTTTAAAATAAAGATATAATAAAAATTATTTACTACAAAATGACAAAAAAACAAAAGATTTAAATAGTAGTTATTTTTATTACTTATTAATGGTAAAAAAACAATTAATAAAAAGACCAATATTCTTATTTTTGTTATTTTTAATATTTTTTTTAATTAGTCTTTCATATGTAACAGCATCAGGCTGCTATATTGACTGGAATAACGGAAATCCAGGTTGTAAAGCTGTAAAAAGTTGGGGCAGCACAAATATTGATAAATTAGTCAGGCAGGCTGCTAAAAATAATCCAGGAACAGCTTATATGGGTTGGTGTCCTAATGATGGAGCAACACCTTATGCAAGAGAAGTAATTCCTGCTTGTAATTGTCCTAATTTAAATCCAAAGCCAGGTGAATGTGTTTCTGGAACTTGTGGAGCATGTGGCAATCCAGTAACAAAATGTTCTCCAGAACAGCCACCTCAAAATTTTTGTGGCGATGGCATTATTAATGGAAATGAAAAATGCGAATATCCTAATACTAATAATAACCAATATTGTTCTCAATCAACTGAAACTTGTAATGGAAAAAAATTAGGTTTAAGAGATAATTTTGGAGATTGTAATTCTCAATGCGGCTGCAATTATGATAATTTTAATTTTCAATGTGTAAAAGGAAAATGCGGGGCAGAATGTTCATCTAATAATGATTGTGATGATGGAAATCCAATAACACAAGATATTTGTAATGCAAATTGTGGATGCGAACACAAACAAACATGTGTTGATGAATGCAAATTAAGTGAAAAAAAATGTGTTGGCAATAAAATTTATTCTTGTGGAAATTTTGACACAGATCCTTGTTTAGAATGGGGCTTTAAGCAAGATTGTTTTTATGAAAAAGAATCAAATATATTTTATGAATGCAGAAATGATGATTCTGTATCATTTAAATATAAAGAATCTGGGTTTTGTAGAGATGCTTTTGGAAATAATGATTATTGCGACTCAAAATCAGAAAAAGTAATTATAAATACAGAATATTGCGGAACAACAAAATGCACAAAATTAAATGAATGTAAAGATGATTCAATTTTTGAAATAGAAAAATGCACTAAAAAAGGCTGTGATATAAATAATGGAAAATGCTATTCAGCACAAGAAAATAAAATTAAATTAAAAGAAGATTGTGGACAAGATAATTGTATCTCATTTACAGATTTAGATGTATTCAAACAAGAATATGTTGAAGACTATGAAAGCTGCACAGAAGGAAATAGTTATTGTAATCTTGATTTAGGCAAAATCTATGATGTTTGTATTAATGATAAAATCTTAAATCAAGCATATTGTAATGGAAATGACCATTCCTTTAAAGAATTTGATTGTTCAACATTATCAGGCTGCTATGATTTTACATATACACAATGTGTATATTGTAATGATGAATTTGGTAATTGTGAAAAAACAAACTGCCAAAGAACAGGAAAAGAATATAGGCAATATTATTGCGGCTCTGGCTCTTGTAAATATTTTGTCCTGCCATCAATAGATAAAGACAAAGACAGAATTGATGATAGATGCGATTTTTGCATTGATATAGATAAAGATGGAATTTGCGATGATAAAGATAATTGTCTAGGATTAAAAAATTCAAATCAAGTTGATAAAGATAATGATGGTTTAGGAGATGAATGCGATAATGACAGAGATAATGATGGTTATACAGCAGATGTTGATTGTAATGACTGGAATTCAAAAATAAATCCTGGCATGAAAGAAATGCCAAATAATAATATAGACGATGATTGTAATTCAGAAACAAGCGATAGGGAAGCTAATTTGCCAAGAGAAATGCTTTATGTAGATATAATCTCAGAAAAAAATTATATAAATAATAAAAATCAAGAAATAGATATCTTAGTCTCAATAACAAATAATGCCAAAACAACATTAAAAAATATTGATGTAAAAGCAACTTTTCTAGATTTTCAAGAGAATCAACAAACATATATATATAAATTAGAGCCGCAAGATACAGAGACAAAGATGTTTAGATTTAATATAAATAACAATGAGAAAAAAACACTTTATTTAAGAGTAACAATAACAAGCCAGGATTATAAAAGAATTATTTATAGAGAGATAATATAAATGAAATAGTACATAGAAAAATTTTATAAACAAATTAAATTTAAATATTTACTTAATAATAGTAAAAAAGAAAAGTTTAAATACTTATTTGAAATTTTAATATATAACTACTTAAAAATAATAACAAAATTTAAATATAACTTAATTTAAAATTTAATTAAAATTTAATTTAATTATATTTTTAAAGAATAAATTAGGAGGAAAAAAATGAAAAAACAATATTTGTTTATTGCTGTAATAATGTTAGTTTTAACAATTTTTAGTGCATTTGCACAGACAGAATGTGTTGATTGCTGTAATGGTGGAGTTTGTTATGGGAACAATGCAAATTCCGCAACTTTAAACATAGAAGAATGTTTAGTTAGAATAAATGATAGAATTGTTAAAAATGACATGACAACTTTAAAAGCATTTGAAAGAGGCCAAGATTTAGAATTAAGAGTTGAATTTGTTTCATTACAAGATGCTGAAGATGTTCAAATAATGGCTTTTATAACAGGCTATCACAGAGGAAGCAAATTTAGAGATCAAATTTTTGATATTACTTCAACATTTGATGTAAAAGCAAATGTTTCATATGAAAAAACATTAAATGTCAGATTGCCAGATGACTTTAAAGTTGAAACAGGAGATGAATTAAAATTAAGAGTTTTAATTTCAGACAAATACAGCCATAGTTATGTAAGAGAATATAATTTAAAAGTTGAGGCTCCTGAACACAATTTATTGATACAAGATGTTGTATTAGACCCAAGTGAAGTTCAAGCTGGAAGAGGTTTATTTGCCAATGTTAGAGTAAAAAACATGGGCGAACAAACAGAAGAAAGCATAAAAATTGTTGTTAGCATTCCAGAATTAAATGTAAAAGCAACAGAATATATTGATGAATTAGAAGCTAATGAAGCAACAAGCTCAGAAGACATGTTTTTAAGAATCCCATCTTGTGCCAAAGAAGGAACATACACATTAAAAGCATATGTTGAATACTCAGATGGAGATGAAGAATCTGAAAAAGAAACAACAATAAGAATCTTGCCAGACAATGCTTGTGAAATTTCACCAGTAACACAAAGCGAAAAAACAGTAATAACAATGCCTGGAAAACAAGATGTTTTAAAAGGCACAACAGGAGCAGTCTATCCTGTAATAATAACAAATAATGGTGTAACAGACAAAGCTTATCAAGTATCTATAACAGGTTTAGATACATGGGCAACATATAGAATTGAACCAAGCACTTTAATTTTAGTTAAAGCAGGAAAAACAGAAACAGCTTATTTATATGTAACAGCAAAAGAAGATGCAACATCAGGAGAAAAAGTATTTATGGTTAATGTTGAAACATCAGGAGACAAAAAACAAGTTGCATTAACAGCAAATGTTGTTGAAAACCAAACACAAAGTCCAACAATGGATTTAGGAAATTTAAGACAAGGTTTAATAATTGGCTTAATAGTATTAGTAGTATTATTAGTAATTTTAGGCTTAGTTGTAGGCTTTGGTAAAATGAAAGGAAAAGAGCCAGAAGAAGTTTCTGGACAAACATATTATTAAATTTTTTTATTTTTTATATTCTTATTTTATTAATTATTTTTTATAGGTTTATTTTCAAAAGATAAAAAGGGTAAAATTAAATATAAGTAAAATCTAATAAAAAATGAGTTAAAATGAACTTTAAAAGAACAACAAAAAAAATATTATTAGAAAACCCTTTTTTTAGTCTAAAAAGCATTTTTTTTGTTTTACTAGTTTTTTCTATTTTTATCAGCTTGGCAATAAAAGTAAATGCTGAAATAGAAATAAAATTAAATTCTGGTTATGAAGATTCTGAATATATTTTAATAAAGAATAATAACACAAACGAATTAGTATATCAAGAGGTTAATTCTGAAAAAACACAAAATAATCAACAAAATAATCAAATAATTTATCAACATGATTTTGAAGTTAATTTATATAATAGCACTAATCAATATAATAATCCAAATAATAACCAAAACAACATTAACGATTTAAGCAAAGAAATAAAAATAATCCCCATAAAAACAGAAGCAGAAATAAATCAATGTGAGAGTGCTAATTTTTCATTTCAAATAAGCAATCCTTCAAATAATAGAGTCATATATGATTTTAAAGTTAAAAATTTTAATGGTGCTGTTTATTTAACACAAAACTTATTATTGGGCAATTATGAAACAAAAATTGTGAATTTTAAATTAGTTCCTGACTGCAAAATTTTTGGAAATTTTAATCCTTTTGTCTATGTTGAAACAAAAAAAGAAGAAGCAGTTATTCCATTATTAATAAGAATAAAAGAAACTGAAAAACAAGAAACAATAGACGAAAATAATTGCAAATATTATTATGATGAAGCAATTTGCAATTCTGCTTTGTATGTAAAATTTAAAAAAAATTCTGTTTATAAAATAGATTTAAGCAAATGGTTTTATGACCCAGATCAAAACAAATTAAAATTTAGTTCAAATTATATAGATAATATGGATGTTACAATAAAAGGTAATATTGCATATATAAAACCAAGCAAAAATTGGTATGGCACTAGAGAAATAGTTTTTACAGCAGAAGATGAATATGGTGCAAAATCAACAAGAGTATTTTATGTTCATGTATTAAATCAAGAAAAAAATTTCTGGGAAATTATATTAAATTTTTTTAATAATTTCTAAATTTTTTAATTAATTATTAAAAAGCACTATATTTTTTTATCTCATTATAAGCATATACAAATAAGCCAGAGCTCCAAGCAAAAGGCATTTCTGATTTATAGAATTTTTTAAAAGGAACATTATTTTCATAAATCTCATAAACTGAATTATATTTTAAAATTAATTCTGAAATTCTTTCTAATAAAATAAAAGATATTTCTTTATTCTTTGGATTTTTGCTTTTAAAAAATACTAGTGCCATTACACTTATAAGCCATATCCATGTTAAATTTCTATGAT
>JAWBPL010000053.1:0-5814 GCA_038825025.1 Candidatus Woesearchaeota archaeon
CATTTTTTCAAGAAAATTATATACTTTAGTATTACTTATAGGTTCATATTCTACTTGAGCTATTGTTATCAAGCCTGGAATTATATAAATAAATAAAAGTACAATTAAATTTTTAGTCATGAAAAACCTCTTTATTCAATTTAAGATACTATTTCCCAATTACTTTATTCACTTATTACTTTTATTAAACTATTTCCTTTTTTCAATTTCTAATGTCAATTTAAGATACATATTTTTAATTAAAATAGTATTTATAATTTTAAATTATGTCATCTCAGTTTATCTTATTAATAAACACAAAATAAAATTAAATAATAAAATTTATATTTTAATTATTTTTTATGTTTTTACTTTTTTAACAATATTTTATTCTCAAAACATAGAGTATGGATTAATAAAATCGATTTTTATTTTAAACTATTTCCCCTTAAGTGTCTTTACTTATTATATCTTTTTTATAAAAAACAGTATTAAAAATTTTATAAACTTATTGTTAATAATATTTATTCCATTAATCATTTTTTCTTTTATCATACAACCGTTTGATGCTTCAAAATTATACCAATTTTCTTTCAATAGATGGAGTCATGTAGTTTTTAGTCGTTTTATAGCTTTAACAATATTATTTATTATTATTTATAATTACAATAAATTTAAACATCTTTTATTATTAATACTTTTTCTCGGTTTACTTTACTCTGGAGCAAGAGGTCCATTAGTTTTTATTGTGTTTTTTATTATCTACAAATTATTACATGACTTTAAAAATATTCCAGCTTATTTAGTTTTGATATTTTTAGTTTCTTTTATTCTCTTTACAATTTTTTTAATTGATGATTCTAACCAAAGAATTTTTCAAATTTTTAACTATAATGAATTAATTAACTCTAGTCCAACTCTTTCAAGAATTGAAGCTATTAAAAAATCAATAAATGTAATTTTTAATAATTTTTGGTTTGGTATAGGAATTGGCGGGTTTAATTCTGACTTACTTGATGGAATTGGTAAAGATTTGAAATATCCTCATAATATATTTATTGAGGTATTTTGTGAAATTGGGTTTGTAGGAATTTTAATATTAATAATTATTTTATTTAGTAACTTTATGTTTTTAATAAAAAGAAATGAAAAATTAGTTTATTTATTTCTTTTTGCTTTATTTTTATCATTATTCTCTAAAGATCTATCTACAAATCCTTTATTATTTTCCCTTGTTTTATTTCATTTTCATATTGACTCATGAACTTCTAGCTTTCTTAAAAATAATATTTTTAATAGAACCTAAAAAATATTTTACATCAGTTAAAATTGGATTTTTATCATATGAATCTAAATATCTCTTTTCAGATTCTATTATTTCTTCAAGTGTTTTAGGTAAATCATAATAAAATGGAGGAACTAAACCCGGTTTGTATTTTATTCTTCTTTTTCTAAATTCTTCTGGATATAGATTAAAATAATGAAAACTAATTGGTCTAACTCCAACAAGTTTCAACTCACCTCTGAAAAAATTAATTAACATTGGTAATTCATCTAACCACAATTTTCTTAAAATTTTACCCCAGGAGGTAATCCTAAAATCATTATCAAACTTTCCTCCTTTTTTAAGCTTAAAATTTTCAAAAATATATTCTTGTAAAAATTCTGAATATGGAGACATTGTTCTAAATTTATATACCCAAATTTCTTCACCATTTTTTCCAACTCGTTTGAGTTTTATCAAAGGACCGTAAGTTGGCTGTTGATGTGAAATTTTATTACCATTTTTAATTACTATAAAAAAAATTTTTTCATCAATTTGTTCAAAAGAATGTATTTTGAACCCGCAATATTGTAATCTACCTAATACTTCAGATGTATTGAATACACGATTTCTACCTTTTGTTACTTCAAAATAAAAATACTTTAAAAATGGAATTTTAGGGAAAATCCTCTTCCAAATAAAGTCAAAAAAATAAAATAAACTAGATAAATATTTTGGATATTTGCTTTTGAATTTCAATATTCTTAATGAAGCTGGCTCAAAATTACCAATAAAAACCCCTCCATTTACAAGTGCATTATTAACCTTTAAAAAATATTCATTTAATCGTCTAAAATCATTTAATTCATGAAGATTTGTATAAAATTCTAATGAATTATTGGGTATTACTTCAATATTGTATGTATCTGATGACCTAATAATAACTGATTTACGTATATCAAAATTATTCAGATTTATATTCTCATCTATAAATTGAAATAAACTTTTATAATTTTTTAGATATACATCGCTTAAACTTTGTGGTAAATAATAACTAAAATTATCATTAATTGAATACTTTCCCTTACCTAAAAACCCATTACCTTCTTTTTCATTATATGTATTTGCCTTAAATATTTTATTCTTTATAATATCAAATTTTTTTTCTGATACCTTGTTAAAATATATTATTGATATGAAAAAAAAATCGGTTAATCCTAGTAATGATACATTTATAATAAAATTACTTAGGACTAATTCTTTCCTATCATAAAAAAGTAACAAAATTGTAATTAACGAACTAGTAAACAAAATATTTGATTTTATATGATCCCATTGGAAAAACCAAAAGTTTTTTATATTACTTCCAATCACAAATTTGTGTTCCATGTTATTAATCAACAAATAAAAAGCTAAAACAAAAATTGGCATTAATAAATTATCAAATAATATTAAATTCCTTTTATCACAATTATAATAACATAAAGTCATGAATAATAAATAATTAACAACTTTCAATATAATTAATTTATTACTTCTTCCTTTAACTTCTAAACTTTCTCCATTGTACTTAATTTTTATGAAAAAAGAAGAGAAAATAATGTTTAATAATGAATTAATTAATAATGAATTAACAATGATAAACCTAGAAAATGATTCGTTGATCACAAGAATAAATATTACTGAAATTGTACTTAATACTAGTATGATTCTAACAATAATTAGACTGAATAATTCAAAATATGAATTGTAACTCAATTTTCTATATAGACCAAGGAATATAGTAATAACAGTATAAATAATAAGAACATAAATGAGATTGATAAAATCATTAAGATATAAAAATCCACTACGTCTGACCAAACATAATGATAAATAAGAAAATAATAAATTAATTTGGTCGAATAAAAAATATTTTAGATTAAAATTCTTCAATGCCCTCATAACTTTCTAAAATTATTCTAATTCAATAACATTATTATTGACTAATTTGTACTTTTTATTCGATTTTTCGCAATAAGCTATACCATTTTCATCAAATTTTAATTTCTTACCAGCTTCAGAAACCCACCCAACAATTCTTGCCGGATTACCAACCACCAAAGCAAAGTCAGGGACATCTTTAGTAACCACAGCCCCTGCTCCCACTAGACAATGTTTTCCTAATGTATTCCCACAAACTATTGTTGCATTTGCTCCGATTGATGCTCCTTCTTTTACTAAAGTCTTAACATAATATTGTGCCCCTACCTGAGGGTATTTGCATTTTGGATCTAAAATATTAGTAAATACCATTGAAGGACCACAAAATACATAATCCTCTAATGTTACACCTTCATATATCGATACATTGTTTTGAATTTTACAATAATTTCCTATTGTAACATTGTTCCCAACATTAATGTTCTGACCTAAAACACAATTTTTGCCAATTTTTGCTCCCGATTGAATATGACTAAAATGCCAGATTTTTGTACCTTCACCAATGTCAACATCGTCATCTATTACGGCATATTTATTAACATAATATTTTTTTTCATCATTCATTCTGTCTCCAAATTGTGTAATGTTAAATAAAAATATTTATTTAAGTTATTAATAAACTTTAAATGCACATTAAGATTGTCGAAATATAAATTTGCTTCACGAACTAAATCTTTCGGTATCATCCACAAGTAAAACCAACATTACAAAAAATAATATTTAAAAATTCTCGAATTAATATTTCAATAATAATATTCAATTTTGTTCTACTTTTTTAGCAGATAATGTAATTCGCTTGGATGTTCGCTAACTTTATCATTTCTAATCTTATGTACTAACTCAATTGATGGTCTAGCTTCTTCAATTCCAAATCCTTTTCCAGCTAAAATCTCTTCATAAACTCTTGTATGCAATTCAGTAAATCCTTCAGAAAATTGTATCTCATTATCATCATATTTTATACTGCGATATGTTGTTTTGTTTTTACTTTTTGATTCATCAGGTAAATCCTCTTTATTTAATGATAAATACCATAAAACATCAGCTTTTTCAAGTTCTATATACCCAGACATTCTTCTTTTTTCATTCAAATGAACTTCACTTTTAAGAGGATTACCAAAAAGCCAAATCAACAAATCAAAAAAATGTATGCCTATATTAGTAGCAATTCCACCAGATTTTTGAATATCACCTTTCCAAGAAAAATCGTACCACGAACCCCGTGATGTTATGTAGGTCAAAATAATTTTATATTTATTATGTGAATTTTCTTTTGATATTTTTTCTTTAAATCTTATCAAATCTGGGTGAACTCTTAATTGCAATATTGTATAGACCTTTTTACCAAACTCCTCCTCCAATAATGATAATGCATCTAGGTTCCAAGGATTTAGTACCAGTGGTTTTTCACAAATTGCATTAGCTTCCAATCTTAAAGCTAATCTTAAATGAGCATCATGTAAATGATTTGGAGAACAAATTGATAAATAATCTAATTTACTTCCATTTCTTTTAAATTTTTCTAAATGTCTGTCAAATCTCTCAAACTCTCTAAAATAATCAGCTTCTGGAAAATACCTATCTATTATACCTACAGCATCGTGTGGATCACAAACGGCAATCAAATTATTTCCTGTATCTTTAATTGCTTGCAAATGTCTTGGTGCAATATATCCAGCTACACCTGTTAGAGCAAAATTTTTCATTTTTTACCTCTTATTAAAATCAAATAATTCCTTAAAATTTACTTTAGAAGTAAAATAGTTAAATCCTCAAAAGTTAGTTTGATAAAACAAATAATAAATACAATATCCTGAACCAAAAATTACTTGAAAATAAGCCATAAATTTAACAATTGCTCGGATTTTATTTGAATGCTTGAATAAACTATTAAAAACACCACTAATGGCAATAAATGTCTTTCAGCGAGTAAAACATTTAACATAAAACATATAATTAACATAATTACTATAATCATAAAAATAAAATCTTTTTTCTTATACATTTTATTAAGTAAATCATAGACTCCGTATAATCCAATTGATATCAGTAAAAATCTTATTAAAAAACTTAAAACATAGTCAAATTTTTCAATGATATGTATAAAGTGGAATGTATAACCTGTTATTTTTTCATAACCACCTTTTACTGAAAATTCTGGATAAAGAAACGCGTTTAACAAGAAAGATAGAATTAAAAAAATTAAAAAGAATTTTCTATCTAAATTTATTATACTTAAAAAGTAAAAAATAAAATACTCCCACTAACCAATAATAAAGCAGTTAGATTTGTTAAGTCAGGTTTTATCTGATGAAAAGTATAATTCGGATGAGTTTAACCTTTCCATATAATAAAAATTGGGAGAATAAGAATTAAGCATGTTATTAAAAAGATAGAACTTTTTAAGGCTTTATTTTTACTATCACTTTCATCAAAAAATATAATATGTAATAAAATAGCTGGTATTAAAACCAAACAAAATTGTTGTGATAAAATTGCTGCTGCAACCGATAAACCGACCCAAATCCATTTCCAGAAATTTTCATTTAGAATTTTAATTAAAGTAATAAAGAAGAAAAGTAATCCAT
>JAWBPL010000054.1:0-5737 GCA_038825025.1 Candidatus Woesearchaeota archaeon
TGTTATTTGGAAAAATATTTTTATTGATTATGTAAAACATAAGAAATAAAATAAAAAAAATAAAAGAAAAATAAAATAAAAGATAATAAAAATATAAAAAGAAAAAAATTTTCTAAAAAATAAAAGCAGCTGTAGCTCAGCTTGGATACATTAAGCCAAAAAGAGCGACTGCCTCCTAAGCAGTAGGTCGGGGGTTCAAATCCTCTCAGCTGCGGATTTTCTTATGTTTTTTTAGGAAAACATCACAATTCGGACTACTTTGCTTTGCAAATGTAGTCCTTAATTTATTTTCCCTCAAGGCTTTTTCTAAAAGGCTTGGTTCACCTAAATCCTAGAAACCCCATTTTGTCAAGATATAAAGATTTAAAAAAAAATTAAAATGATTTTTCAATTAAAACATCTTAATTCGGGCAATTTCACGAAGTGAATATTGCCCTTAATCTCTTCTCCATCAATGCTCTTTGTAAGAGGATTGCCCGTAAGGCTTTTTCTAAAAGGCTTGGTTCACCTAAATCCTCTCAGCTGCGGATTTTCTTATGTTAAAAAAAATAAAAATTCTGGCGATTTCCGAAAGAATATTAACCTTAATTAATTATAATAAAAAAATAGAAAAACTAGGTAAAAAATTTAAAAAATTAATATTTCATCTGTAAGATTTTTGTTTCTTTGCTCTAGCTCTTCCATGCCTGTTTGGCTTATGTTGTTCTTTTAATCTAACATCTGCAACTAATAATTGCCTGTCATATTCTAAAAATATATTTTTTAATTTTGGCTCATATTCAGATAATGCCCTAGCAATAGCCAATCTTACTGCATCAGACTGACTCATAGGACCGCCACCAATTACTTTAACATTAATATTTACTTTTTTAACTACATCTTGTGCTAACATTAAAGGCTCTTGAATTCTCAATTTATAACCTAATGGTTGAAATATGTCAATAGGTATTTTATTAATTCTAACAACACCTTTTCCTTCTTTTAATGTGGCTCTAGCAATAGCAGTTTTTCTTTTTCCTGAAGTAACTATTGTTTTCATATTTTAGCACCTAATCTTTTTGATAATGTTAATAAATCAACATATTTTAATGTTGGCAATTTACTTATTTTAACATTTTTTAATTCTATGGGTTTTTCATTTTTATATTCTTCTGGTACACCAACATAACAAAAAACTCTTTTATATGCTTCTCTTCCTGTTGCTTTTTTAAAAGGAAGCATTCCTCTAATTGTTCGTCTAACTAGTTTATCTGGCATTCTATGTAAAAAAGGCCCTTTTTTATATGTGCCTCTTTCTAATCTGTGTAAATATTCATCAAAAACATTTTTTTTGCTTCCTGAGATATATGCTTTTTCACAGTTTATAACAACAACTTTTTGCCCATCTAAAGCATATTTTGCTGCATGAACTGCCATCCTACCTAAAATTGTATTGGTTGCATCTATTAGTATCATATTAAAAGCCTCACTTTTGTTCCTTTTGGATTTTTTTTAATTAATTCTGTAAAAGTAATAATTTTTGAACCACTTTGATTAATTTTTAATAATGCACTTCCTGAAAAATTATAAGCACATATTGTTAATTTTTTAGTTAATTCACCCATTCCTAAAACTTTGCCAGGAATTAAAACTATTTCTCCTTCTTTTGCGAATTTATCTATTTTACTTAAATTTACTTCTGCTCTTTTTGAGCTTCTGTCTAAGTATGTTGCTACAACTTTCCAAATATTTGCATCATTTTTTACAGATGCTTTTTTTAATTCTACAATCATTGCTTGTAATTGTGGGTTTTTCATTTTAATCATTTTATTATGCGGGGGACGTGATTCGAACACGCGCACCCTCTATGGGACTAGGCCCTCAACCTAGCGCATTTAGTCTTATTATTGTTTTTTTAACAATAAATTTTGACCAGGCTCTGCCACCCCCGCATGAGAGTGTGAGCCAAATTTAATTTTTAAATTTTTTAAATATCTTCAAATAAATATTTTCAAATAAATTTATATCAAATTTTTGTGTTTAATTCATCTAATTTTTCATCAAATATTTTTAATGCTTGATTTAATATTTCTTTTGGAGATAATTGGCCCCAAGATTCTATATAAAATATAAATTCTTTATCATTGTAATCCACATGTATTATTTCATCATTTACATTTGCTACTGCATCAACTAAATTTTTTTCTAAAATTAAAGTTTCATCAATCTCTCCTTTTTTATTAAAGATTTCTGGTGGAAACATCTCTTTAAATTTATTTAAATCCTTATGTTTATTATTAATTTTCAAATTAGGATTATAATTATACCAAACATGGCAGCCTGAAAATTTTGCATGATCTTTTCCTTTTCCTAAAATTGCAATTGCTGATAATTCTAATTCTTGGTCTTTTAATAATTTAACAATTGGTATTTTATCATAAACAGGCTTTACTTTTGGATCTGAGCTAACTAAATCTGAAGCATAAACTGTTTTAGGACCTTTAACACTTAAAGTTAAAGTCAAAGTAGATTTTGCTTTTCTTTCCTTTATATCTTCTTCTGATTGAGGTAATTCATAAGATTCTAAATCTGTTGTTAATGGAATTAAACCCAATCTATGAGCAATAATTTCATCATATAG
This sequence comes from Candidatus Woesearchaeota archaeon, assembly GCA_038825025.1. Lineage (GTDB taxonomy): Archaea > Nanobdellota > Nanobdellia > Woesearchaeales > GW2011-AR15 > JAAXVZ01. The sequence continues at coordinate 2,621 of JAWBPL010000054.1, forward strand.
TGCAGATGAATTTTTTTTAAATTCAACTTCTTCAATTGCCATTACTGGAACTTCATTTAGCATTATTCTTCTTAATGCATTAGCATAAGCAGCATTACTATCCTTTAATAAAAAAGATAATTTGTTTTTATCCTCTTTTAGGATTTCAAGTTTCATTTAAACCCTCCTTCCTCTTTTGCCGCCTTTTTTTCTGCAGCCATCATGAGGTATAGGTGTTACATCTTCTATAATTCCAATTTTTAAACCCATTCTAGATAATGCTCTTACAGCAGCTTGAGCTCCTGGTCCTGGGCTATTAGGTCCATTATGGCCACCTGGTGCTTTTATTTTTACATGTATTCCAGTTATGCCTTTTTCTAATGCAATTTCTGCTACTTTTTTTGAAGCAGACATTGCTGCTGTTGGAGAACTTTCTAACCTATGGGATTTAACAATTTGTCCTCCTGATGAAATTGCTATTGTTTCTGTTCCAGTTATATCTGTAATATGTATTATAGTGTCATTATAAGAGGAATAAATATGACAAATACCCCATCTGATATTTTCTTTTCTTTGTGATTTTTCTTTTTCTTCCATTTTCTTATTCCTCTACTTTTTTAGGTTTTTTTGATCTTTCTTTTTTTTCTTTTTTATTTTTCTCTGCTTGTTTTTTTTCTTCAACTTCAGATTTTTTTTCTTGGTTTTTTTCTTGTTCTTCTTTTAAATTTAAATCATGCATCTCTTGTTTTATTTCTTTTTGCAATGAAACTCTTTCAGGATGTGTTTCATCTTTTATTGAGCTATTATTTGCAAAAGTTACTAAAGATTCTTCCTCAGCTGTCAATATATAAGAAGGTGAAGTTATTTTTTTATTTCCTACAAAAATATGCTCATGTGTAATAAATTGTCTTGCTTGTTTTATTGTTCTTGCTAAACCCTTTCTAAAAACTATAGTCTGTAATCTTCTTTCACATAAATCTTTTAATGTTAAAGCTAAAATGTCTTCCATAATTGCTCCTTCTTTAATCAAGGAATATTGTTTCATTTTTTCTAATAATTTTTTTTTATCTTGCTCTGATTTTGCATCTCTTCTAGGAATTAATTCTTTAACTTGTAATTTATATTTTTTTAATAAAGAATTTAATTTCCACAATTCTAATTTGTTTTTAAAACCATATTCTTTTAATAAGCCTCTTTCTTCTTCAATCCTTAATTTCTGCCAAGGATGACTAGGTTTATCAAATTTTTTTCTTAATTGTCTTGGATCTCCCATTTTTAACCCTTTTTAATTATTTGCTTTTTTAATAATTATTTTTTAATTATTTTAATTATTATTATGATTTTTTAAAAAAATCAAATTTAAACTATTAAAATAAAATTAAACTAAACTTTTCCAGCTTTTGCATCAGCTTTCTTTTTAACACCAACAACTTTTCCTTTATTTTTTCTAAAGTTGCTTTTTGTTCTTTGTCCTCTAACTGTTAAGCCATAAACATGCCTAACTCCTTTATAAGATTTAATTTTTTTCATTCTTCTTAAATCTTGTTCAACAGCAAAATCTAAATTTCCTAACAACAAATGTGTTGTTTTTCCTGTTTCAAATTCGTTTTTTCTGTTTTTCATCCATTCAGGAACATTATATTTATCTAAATTTAAAACAATTTCATTTAATTTTTGGACTTCATCTTCTGTCAATAAACCTGCTTTTTTCATAGGATTAACTTTAGCTAGTCTACAGACAGCCATTGAAACCATTATTCCAATTCCCTTAATTTTCAAAAGTGCTACATGGATTGCTTTTTCTCCAACTAAATCTGTGTTTCCAATTCTTACAATATGCTTTATATCTTTTTTTGTTTCTTGTGATTTTGATTCTTGTAAATGTGCTTTTTGTTGTTTATCTTTTTTATTTTCTTCTGGATTTGCCATTTTTTAACCTTTTATTTTAAATATTAGTTAAATATTTTTTAAACATTTTTTAAACAATGTTTTTTTAACATGTTTTTAAAATGTTATATTAATAAAAAACCCGAGAAATCTAATTAAACCCTATCGCTTTCACTCGGGTTATCTTTTTGAAAATAAATCAAATTTATAAATATTTGCTTTCCTTTCTAATCAAGGAAAAATTTAAATTCTAATAAAATTAAAAAGAAATAATGAAAGGAAGGCCAATATTTTCTCAAATAAGGCAAAACATAATTGAAATTTTATTTTATATAGAAAAAGGCTATGGCTATGATCTTTATAAAATATATTGTGAAATATTTCCAAAAGTAACACAAAGAGTTATTTATTATCATTTAAAGAAAGGAACTGAAATTGGAGAAATTGAAATAGAAAAAATAGAAAAAGAACAAGGCAATTACTCTTGGGGCAATATCGCTGAAAAAGTTTATTATAAATTAGGAAAAAATGCGAAAATTTCAAATAATGAAAAAGTAAAAGAATATTTTGAAAAAAAAATAAATAGTTGAAAATAAAAATATTTTTATAATTAAGAAAAAATGATAAACACTCAATTAATAGATTATATAAAAAATCTGAAAAAAAAAGGTATTTCTGATGATGCAATAAAAAATCACTTGATTAAATATAATTATAGTTTAGATTTGATAAACGAATGTTTTAAAGAAATTAATACATCAGAACATAATAATGAAAAGAAAAAATTATCTTTAAATTATATTTTAGTTTTTACATTAGTTGTTATAATTTTATTTTTTGTTCTCGGATTTTTAGCTTTAAATAAAAACAACAATTTAAATTTAAAATCTTTTAAAAATGAAAATTGCAAAGATGTTTCATTATCTTTTTTTAAAAAAAATGAAAATGAGATTGTTTGTGTTTTTCCAGATAATTCAAAAGTTCAAATGATAATTGAAAATAAAGGCTTAAAAAAAATAGATTCAATTGACATTTTTATAAACAACCAAAAAATTGAAAATTTAAAATATTTTGACCTCGTAGTTCAACTGGATAGAATATCAGATTTCGGCTCTGAGGGTTGGGGGTTCGAACCCCTCCGGAGTCACTTAAATAAAAAACCTATTTCGTTACGAAATAGGTTTTTTTTATGTCTGTTTTATACGTTTTACTTTATAAACTCAGCGAAGTTTACGGGATAGGAGTAAAATC
>JAWBPL010000055.1:0-5721 GCA_038825025.1 Candidatus Woesearchaeota archaeon
CAAGTTACAGCTTTCTTGCCTGGAGACGGAGCAACTAAATTTGTAGATGAGCACGATGAAGTTATGATTGAATGCATTGGTGGTGCAAAAGGAAGATCAAAAGGAGATATTCCTGGAGTTAGATGGCAAGTAATTAAAGTAAATGATCAGTCATTATCAGCATTATTATCTGGCAAATTAGAAAAAGCTAGAAAGTAAGCTGATTAATTTTGCTTAATTTATTCATAAAGTAAAAAATAAAAAAGGTAAGTAAAATGTCAGAAAAAACATCAGAAAATTCAAATTCATTTGAAATAAAAGCATTTAACAGATGGAGCACTGAAAATATTAGTGTTAAAGATCCTGGCTTAGTTAATTATATAACAACAAAGCCAAGAATCATGCCAAAAACAGGAGCAAGATATGCAAGCAAAAGGTTTCATAAATCAAAAATATTTATCGTTGAAAGATTAATGAACAAATTATTAGTTTCTGGGCATAAAAGTGGCAAACATATGATTTCATCAGGCAGAAACACAGGAAAAGCTTTATCTGTTTATAAATTAGTTGAGGATGCTTTTTTAATAATTGAAAAGAAAACAGGAAAAAATCCAGTTGAGGTTTTTGTTAAAGCAGTTGAAAATGCAGCTCCAAGAGAAGAAATCATTACAATTGAATATGGTGGAGCAAGATATCCAAAAGCAGTTGAAGTTGCACCTCAAAGAAGAATTGATCAAGCAATTAAATACATGGTTCAGGGTGTTTATCAAAAATCATTTGATAATAAAAAAAGTGCAGTTGATAATTTAGTTGATGAAATAATAAATGCTTATAATGCTTCAACAAACTCAGCTGCAATTGCAAAAAAATACGAAACAGAAAGACAGTGCGATAGTTCTAGATAAAAATAAATTTTTAAAATTTTTTTTTGTTGTTTATATTAAATAATTTATTAAGAATCTTTTTTTCAATTTATATATTCAATTCCTTATACAAAGGAAACTCTTTTATAAATTCCAAAACTTCTTTCTTTACTCTTTCTTTTATTTCATTATTATCAGGATTGCTTAAAACTTTGTAATACCATTCTGCTATTTGTTTCATTTCAGATTCTTTCATGCCTCTTGTTGTTATTGCTGGTGTTCCTATTCTTAAACCGCAAGGATCAAATGGTGTTCCTCTATCTCCAGGAATCATGTTTTTGTTTGTAAATATATGAACTTCATCTAAAACAGAAACAGCTTTTTTGCCTCTTATACCAAAACTTTTATCAACATCCATTAAAATTAAATGATTATCTGTTCCACCAGAGACTAAAGAAACTCCATAATCTAATAAAGAATCAGCCAATACTTTTGCATTTTTTACTATTTGTTCTGCATATTTTTTAAAATCTGGCTGTAATGCTTCTTTAAATGCAACTGCTTTTGCAGCTATAACATGGTCTAAAGGGCCTCCTTGCATTCCTGGAAAAACAGCAGAATCAATTTTTTGTGCTAGATTTTTTTTCTTTTCATCTGATTTTGAGCCTTTATCTAATCTATCTTCTATCTTAGACATTATCATTGCTCCTCTTGGGCCTCTTAATGTTTTATGTGTTGTTGTTGTTATAACATCAGCTATTGGAACAGGATTTTCATGAACACCTGTTGCACATAAACCAGCAATATGTGCTATATCTGACATATGATAAGCATCTACTTCTTCAGCAATATTTTGAAATTCTTTAAAATCCAATTTTCTTGGATATGCTGAAAAACCTGATAAAAGAATTTTTGGTTTTATTTTTAAAGCCATTTTTCTTACTTGATCCATATCTATAAAGCCTGTTTCTGGATCAACACCATAATGATGAAATTCATAAAATTTGCCAGAAAAATTTACACTACTACCATGAGTTAAATGTCCACCTGCATTTAAATCCATTGCTAATATCTTATCTTTTAATTCAGCTAAAGCAAAAAAAACTTCCATATTTGCTTGGCTGCCTGCATGTGGCTGCACATTAACATGCTCTGCATTAAATAACTTTTTTGCCCTTTCAATTGCTAATGTTTCACTTTGATCAATAAATTCATTTCCTCCGTAATATCTTTTTCCTGAATAACCTTCAGAATATTTATTTGTTAAAGGAGACCCCATTGCCTCTAAAACTGCTTTTGAAACAAAATTTTCAGAAGCAATCATTTCAATGCCTTTTCTTTGCCTGTTAGTTTCATTAACTAAAACATTAAAAATTTCACTATCCTTCTTTTTTAATTCTTCAAACATAAAATCACCCCTTATTTTAAAAAGAATTAAGATTTAAAAAAGTTTTTATATTTTGATTTTTTATTATTCAGTATTGCTTAATTTTTATAATAAAATTATTTATTATTTTTAATTTTAAAAATATTATTGGGGGTGATTTAAATAGAATTAAAAAAATATATAAGAGAAGTTCCAGATTTTCCTAAAAAAGGCATTTTATTTTATGATATTACAACTTTGCTTCAAGATAAAGATGCATTTAAATTCTGCATTGATAGTTTATATGATTTAGTAAAAAATAAAAAATATGATAAAGTTGTTGCAATAGAAAGCAGGGGTTTTATTTTTGCTTCTGCTCTTGCTTTAAAACTTAATGCTGGCTTTGTAATTTTAAGAAAACCAGGAAAATTGCCTTACAAAACAATACAAGAAAGTTATGATTTAGAATATGGTAAAAATGTTTTAGAAATGCATATTGATGCATTAAAAAAAAATGAAAAAATTTTATTAGTAGATGATTTATTAGCAACAGGCGGAACAATCTCAGCAGCTATTAACTTGGTTGAAAAATCAAATGCAAAGGTAGAGGATATTCTATTTGTTATAGAATTAGAATTTTTAAAAGGCAGGGAAAAATTAAAAAATTATAATGTAAAGTCATTAATCAAGTATTAGCTATAATGTGATTAAAAATGCCTGAAAATGTGAAAGAAAAAATAAAAAATTTTTCAATTTATTTGCCAGCTTCTTATGTTAAAATAGCAGACACATTAAAAAGAAAAAATTATTTTAATATTCCTTCCTTGGGTTTAGGAACATATAAATTATTAGAAGAAGATTGCTTTAATTCTGTAAGAAATGCTGTTTTAAATGGCTATAGCTTGATTGACACTGCTGAATATTATGATAATGAAATTCAAATAGGCAAGGCAATAAAATCTTTAATTGAGGAAAAAAAAATAACAAGAAAAGATATTTTTATTATTTCAAAAGTTTGGCATGATCATTTAAGATATGACGATGTTATTGATGCTTGCAATGACTCTTTAAAAAAATTAGAAACAAATTATATTGATTTGTATTTAATTCATTGGCCTAATAAAAATATATCAATGGAAGAAACTTTTGAGGCTTTTGAGAAATTGCATAATGAAGGAAAAATAAATCATATTGGTGTTAGCAATTTTACAATAAATCATTTGAAAGAAGCTTTTTCTATTTCAAAATTGCCTATTTTATTTAATGAAGTTGAATTCCATCCCTATTTGTATCAAAAAGATTTATTGGATTTTTGCAATAAAAATAATGTTAAGATAATTGCATATAGCCCTATAGCAAGAGGCTTAGTTAATGAAAACACTTTGATTCTTGATTTGGCTAAAAAATATAAAAAAATGCCTACTCAAATAAGTTTAAGATGGCTTTATCAATTAGGCATAATAAGTATACCAAAAGCTACTTCCGAAGATCATATCAAAGAAAATATGGATATTTTTGATTTTGAAATTTCTAAAGAAGACATAGAAAAAATAAACAAATTAGAACAAAAAAGATTAGTTAAGCCTGAGTTTGCTGAGTTTTGAATCATTATTAAAGCAAAATAATTTAGGCTTGATTTTAGAGCTGCTAGTGGAAATATTTGGAAAAAAAGGATATATTTTTTAGACGAGATTCAAAATATTCTAGGATGGGAGCTATTTGTAAATAGATTAATTAAAAAAAAGGCTTTGATTTATTTTATTATATGCATGATAAATATGAAATAGATTTTATAGCAGATAAAGTAATCCAAGTTGTTGATGATAATAAAAAAATGCAAAAAAGAAAATTAAATAATGGCTTAAAACCAGCAAAAGAACTAAAAAAAAGATTTATTGATAATTACATGGAATATAGAGAAGAAAGAAAATATTGATGGTATTTATATAGAATATATGCCTTTGTGGAAGTTTTTGCTTTATTAAAAGGTAAAAAAATTATAATTATTTCCCTTTAAATAGGGAAATATTTATATATTTAATGTATTTTTCTTAATTCATGGATGTTGAAGCAATAAAAAGATATTATTTTGATTTTTTGGAAAGAGATTTTTCTAATGTTATTTCTAGAGATTTAGATATTATTGAAACAAATAAGATTATTTCTGTTATAGGCCCAAGAAGAGTTGGAAAAAGTTATTTGTTTTTTGATAAAATAAAAAAATTAGAGCAAAAAGGAATATCAAGAAAGCAAATTATGTATTTAAATTTTGAGAATCCTGTTTTAAATGATTTGTCTTACAAAGAGATAAAAAGATTATTGGAAATTTTTTGGTCTTTGTTTCCAGAATCAAGAAAAAAAACATATTTGTTTATTGATGAGCCACAAGTTATTGATAAATGGGAATTAGCAGTAAGAGCATTATATGATGAATTTAATATGCCTATTTTTATTACAGGCTCTTCTTCTAAATTATTAAGTAAAGAGATATCAACTTCTTTAAGAGGAAGAACAATTACTTATGAATTAATGCCTTTATCATTTAAAGAGTTTTTAAGATTTAAAAGATTTAATTTTGATTATTTATCAACTTCAAATAAAGCACTTTTATTAAATTACATAAATGAGTTTTTGAATTATGGCTCTTATCCTGAAATTGTTTTGAATAATGAAAAAGATATTATTTTAAAGAATTATTTTGAAATGTTTTTATATGATATAATTGAGAGATATAAATTAAGGAACACTTTTTTGATAAAAACATTAGTCAATTTAATTTTGAAATCTGTTTCAAAAGAATTTAGTTTAAATAAAATTTTTAATGACTTGAAATCACAAGGTTATGAATTAAGTAAAAATACTTTGTATGAATATTTAAGTATTTTACAGGATTCTTTTTTTATACATCCTTTGTATAGATATGGATTGAAAAGAGAAGAAAAAACCCTGCCAAAGATTTATTTAAACAATGTTGGCTTTTTTAATATATTATTTGAAAAAGAATTAGGCAGAAAACTTGAAAATACTATTTTTTTAAAATTGTATTCTGATAATTTGAAAAATTATGAACATAAAATTTATTACTACAAAGATCAAAGTAATGAAATTGATTTTATAACTAAAGAATATGCCATTCAAGTTTGCTATGATTTTTCTGATATAATGACTAAGCAAAGAGAAATAAAATCCTTAAAAAGAATAAGCAAAAAATTAGGAAAAAAAGCATTACTAATAACATTAGATGATGAAAAAGATATTGATGGAATTAAAGTAATTAGTTTATTGAAGTTTTTTGTCAATTTAAAATTAATTTATTTATAAATAAGTTGTCAAAAATTTTTTTAAAAAAATAGGCTTTTTTGTCAATTTTAATTTGGCTTATTTATAAAGAAGTTGTCAAAATAATGAAAAAAATAGTTATTCTGCCAGTTTTGATTTAGTTTATTAATATTACTTATAAGTAGTGAAAAGGTAAATTTAAATATATGTGATTTTTATGGGTTAGGATGGAAA
>JAWBPL010000056.1:0-5712 GCA_038825025.1 Candidatus Woesearchaeota archaeon
AAAAATGGGCCCGCCCAGACTCGAATACCCCAAACATTACCAGTTTGCATAAAGTGAATTCAGCTTTGCTGAATTCGCTCATCCCGATTAAACCTGATAAGGTTTACTGGGGACCTACTCCGTGTAAAGGAGTTGTCATAGCCACTAGACCACGAGCCCATTATTGTATATATTGTATAATAAGATTTAATCTTTAAATAATATAATTTAACAAAAAATAAATCAAAAAACAAATTTTTTAATTTTGATTTTGTTTGTTTAATTTTGAATTATTTGCATTTCTGCTTGGCCTTACTTTTTCAGCACCTTTTCCTTTATTTCTTAATCCTCTTGATTTTCTAGCTGAAGAAGTTAAGCCTCTAAATACTCTGCTTCTATTTGCTGGATTTTTTAACCATTTAAAATAATGTCTTGACAAAACTTCTGGATGGTTTTTATCAACCATAATAACTTCATACCATAAATGAGTTCCATCTTCGCCAACCCAATATGAATTCAAAACTTCACAATTAGGAAATTTTTTATTTGCTCTTTGTTCTGCAATTGTTTGATAATTCATTTCTAAAATTTTTCTTTGCCTTTGTGCTTTTGGTCTTCTTGCTTTTCTTATAGTAGGTCTCATCCTACCTCCTCTAGAAACTCTTTGCCTTACAACGAAAACACCTTGAATTGCTTTATAGCCTAATTCTCTTGCTCTATCAATTCTTGTAGGCTTATCTATTCTTAATGTTACTGGTTCTTGTCTCCATTGTATTAATCTTTGTTGCCATAATTCAGAAAGATTTTCTTTTGGCTTTTTCCATAAATTTCTTACATATTTATATAAACCCATTTTATTCACCTTCCAGATTCAGGAGCTTTATAGCTTATCCCACATCTCTTTTATAATGAAAAAAGAAATTCTTTATAAATTTTAGGAAATTTTTTAAAGAAGTAATAAATCCAATATAATGCTGAGGCGAAGAACCTTGGGTTTCATCGTTAATAAACGATGATTAAAGACTTCTAGCTCAGTAATAAATTAAAAAAAATTAAAAAAAATTTAACGAGTAAAAAATATAATATATAAATTAAAGGTGAAAAAATGGCAGAATTTAAATTAGTTATTGGCGAAAAAAGTGGAAAATGCCACCAGATTGTTGTTTCTGGTGATAATGCAAAAGCATTTTTAGGAAAGAAAATAGGAGATAAAATAAACGGCGAATCTATTGATATGCCTGGCTATGAATTTGAAATAACTGGCGGAGCTGATTATTGTGGATTTCCAATGAGAAAAGATTTAGAAGGCCCAATAAGAAAACAAATTTTTATTACATCTGGTGTTGGAATTAGAAACAAAAACAAAGGTGTAAAATTTAAAAAAACTGTATGCGGAAACACAATCCATGAAAAAATTACACAGATCTCAATGAAAGTTTTAAAACAAGGAGAAAAGCCATTATCTGTTGAAAACACAGAGAATAAAGATAAAAAATAGTTATTTAACTTTATTTTTTAATTTCTTCATTCTTTAATTTTTTAATATGTTTAGGTTATTTTTGATAAAAACTTATTTATTTTCAAAATATTTAAATACTATTCTTATTTTTTTGAATATAAAAAACTTTGATTTATAAAAATTTAATAAATTTTTAAGTTTAAAAATAATTTTAAGTTTAAAAATAAAAAAAGGGGTGTAATTATGGATAAGAAATCAGCTTTTATTCTATGGTTTGACCAGCTTTCTATTGAAGATGTTCCATTAGTTGGAGGAAAAAATGCTTCTTTAGGAGAAATGTATGTGAATTTAACTTCAAAAGGTGTAAAAGTTCCTAATGGCTTTGCAATTACTGCATATGCTTATCATTATTTATTGGAAAAAGCAGGAATAAAAGAAAAAATAAAAGAGATTTTAAAAGATTTAAATACAAGAGATATGGATAATTTAGCTGAAAGAGGACATAAAGTAAGATCACTTATTAGATCTGTTGAATTTCCACAAGAATTAAAAACAGCTGTTTTAAATGCATATAGAGATTTATGTGGTGCTTATGATAAACAAAGAAGAGATGTTGATGTAGCAGTAAGAAGCAGTGCAACAGCAGAAGATTTGCCAGATGCAAGTTTTGCAGGACAACAAGAAACTTATTTAAATATAAAAGGAGAGCATCAATTGCTTGAATCTTGTAAAAAATGTTTTGCTTCATTATTTACAAATAGAGCTATTTCTTATAGAGTAGATAAAGGATTTGACCATTTTAAAATTGGTTTATCTATTGGTGTTCAAAAGATGGTTAGAAGCGATTTAGCTTCTTCAGGTGTTATGTTTTCTATTGATACTGAATCTGGTTTTAAAGATGCTGTTTTAATAACAAGTGCATATGGTCTAGGTGAAAATGTTGTTCAAGGTGCAGTTAACCCAGATGAATTTTTTGTTTTTAAGCCTACATTAAAAAAAGGTTATAAATCTATTATCTCAAAAAAAGTAGGAAATAAAGAAATAAAAATGATTTATGATTTGCAAGGAAGCAAAAGCCCGACAAAAAACATTCCTGTGCCAGAAGAAGATAGAAAAAAATTTTCAATAAATGATGATGAAATTTTAACATTGGCAAAATGGGCAACTATTATAGAAGAGCATTATTCTCAAAAAGCTGGTTATTTTAAACCAATGGATATGGAATGGGCTAAAGACGGCATTACAAATGAATTGTTTATTGTTCAAGCAAGGCCAGAAACAGTAGTTAGTAGAAAAGACAAATCAAAAATTGAAGAATTCAAATTATTAGAAAAAGGTAAAATTCTTGTTATAGGAAGAAGTGTAGGACAAAAAATTGGGCAAGGTGTTGCTCATGTAATAAAAGATGTCAAAGATATTAATAAGTTTAAAGAGGGTGAAGTTTTAATAACAGATATGACAGATCCGGATTGGGAACCGATTATGAAAATTGCTTCTGCTATTGTAACTAATAGAGGCGGCAGAACTTGCCATGCTGCAATAATTTCAAGAGAATTAGGCATTCCTTGTGTTGTTGGAACAAATAATGCAACCCAAGAAATAAAAACAGGGGATAAAGTTACAGTAAGTTGTGCAGAAGGCGATGATGGCTATGTCTATGAAGGCTTATTAAAATATGAAGCTAAAAAAATTGATTTAACAAGTTTGCCAAAATTAAAAACACAGATAATGATGAATGTTGGAAATCCAGAAGAGGCTTTTGAATTAAGCTTTTTGCCTAATGATGGTGTTGGCTTGGCAAGAGAGGAATTTATTATAAATTCTTATATTAAAGTGCATCCTATTGCCTTAATTGAATATAATAAACAAGATGAAGAAACAAAAAAAATAATAGATGATTTAAGTTATGGCTATGATGACAAAAAAGAATTTTTTGTTGATAAATTAGCTCAAGGTGTTGCTATGATTGCTGCTGCATTTTATCCGAAAAAAGTAATTTTAAGGTTTAGTGATTTTAAAACAAATGAATATGCTAATTTAATAGGCGGAAAAAATTATGAACCTAAAGAAGAAAATCCTATGATTGGATGGAGAGGAGCTTCAAGATATTATAAAGATGGCTATAAAGATGGCTTTGCTTTAGAATGCAAGGCTATTAAAAAAGTCAGAGATGAAATGGGCTTAACTAATTTAGAATTAATGATTCCTATTTGTAGAACTGTTGAAGAAGGCCACAAAGTATTAAGTGAAATGGAAAAACACGGCTTAAAACAAGGGCAAAATGGATTAAAAGTTCATGTGATGTGTGAAGTTCCAAGTAATGCAATATTAGCAGATGAATTTTTAGATGTTTTTGATGGATTTTCAATTGGCAGTAATGATTTAACACAATTTACATTAGCTTGTGATAGAGACAGCCAATTAGTTGCTGATATTTATGATGAAAGAAATCCAGCAGTAAAAAAATTAATTAAAAATGCAATTGAAGTAGCAAATAAAAAAGGAAGATATATTGGAATTTGCGGACAAGCTCCAAGTGATTATCCTGATTTTGCACAATTTTTAGTTGAATCTGGAATTCATTCATTGTCATTAAATCCAGACAGCATTGTTAGAACAAGAATGGCAATTTATGAGACTGAAAAAAAATTATTTAAATAAAACTTATTTTTTTAAAAAAAATGTTTGTTTATAAAAAAATAAAAAATATAAAAACAAGATATGTTATTTTAGGAAAAGGAAAACCTTATATAATAATTCCTGGTTGGAGAACGGATATAGAAAGGGTATATCCTTTTTTAGAATTTTTATCAGATTATTATAAAGTTTATTGTCTAGATTTACCTGGTACAGGAAAGACTGAAAAATTAAAAAAACATACAATAGAAAATTATTCATTATTTGTCAATGAATGGTTAAAAAGTCTTAACTTGAAAAATTTTGTTTTTTCTGGTATTTCTATGTGCTCTCAAATAGTAACTTTATCTTTATTAAATGATGAAATATATAAAAAAACAAAATTAGTTATTCTTTGGCTTCCTTTTTATGATTATAGTAGTTTAAGATTAAATAAATTAAAAATTATTTCTGTAAAAAAAGTTTCATTATTATTATCAAAGATACCCTTTTCTAATATAGGTGAAAAAATATATAAATCTGAAAAATTAATGAAATTGATTATTAATATATTTGAAAAAGGAAAAGAGGCTAAAAAATTAAAAAAACCTGAAAATTTAAAATATCATTTACAAAGTTTTAAAAAAGCTTCATTTAAAGTTACAATGGAAACATTACATTCAATGTTTAATATTGATTTCAATAAAAAAATTAAAAATAAATATAACAAAAAAACATACTTGTTAATATCAAAAAAAGATCCTTTAATTGATTATAAAAAAACAATATATGGATATAATAAGATTTACTCAAATTTAAAAGCAATAACATTTAATTATGAATTTCATTCTCCGAGAGAAGTAATAACAAAAGAATATATAAACAAAAAATTTAAAAAATATTTTAAAAAAATATTAGAAGAACTTTAAAATCTATATAAGAATAATTATATTGAAAAGATGACATCAACAATTGGGCACTTATTTGTTGGAATTATATATTTTTTATTTCCAAAAAATTTTAATTTATATGCTCTTCTTATAAGTTCTATTTTTCCAGATATAGAATATATATTTTTTTTTATTAAGGATTTAATAAAAAAAAAAGTTTTTTTTGAGAAAAAAAATCTAAGTAGGTATTATCTAAAGTCAGATGTTGGAATATTGCATTCTCTTTTTGGAACGATTTTTATTTCTTTGCCTTTGTGTTTATTTTTTTTTAGATTTTTTTTCAAAAATTACGATTTTTTTATTATCTTTTATTCTATAATTATAGGATTATTAAGCCACTTGTTTATTGATATTCCTGGACATAGAACTTTTATTTTATTTTATCCAATAATATTAAAAAAAAATCCATTTATTTTTAAATTGAGATTAGGTTTTTTTGAAAAATTTTATCCTTGGAAAAAATTAGAGCAGAGAAAAAATCAAGTTATCTTTGAGTATAATTGGTTTGTTTTTTCGCATATTTTTTTAATAATATCTTTAATAGTTTTAATTTTAATAAAATATTTATTAAAATGAGAAATTTAGAAAAAGCTTATCAAATATCAAAAAAAAGTTTAAAAAATTCTTATGGCTCTTTAGGAATAAAAACAGGCTCTTTAAGAAACACTTATTGGTCTTGGGATTCTTTTTTTGCATCTTTTGGCTCTT
>JAWBPL010000057.1:0-5700 GCA_038825025.1 Candidatus Woesearchaeota archaeon
CAATTGTAACAATTTTCATTACTTTGCCGCATTCTACACAAGTAACTTCTTCTTCAACATAATTTAGTTCTGCCATTCTTTTTTGTGATTATGTTTATAAATTTAAATCTTTTCTTTTATTTTTTATAATAAAAAAATAAAAATATTAAATAGCTAAAAATTAAATAGCTAAAAATTAAATAGATTAAAAAATAAAAAAAATATAAATAAAGGCAAATAAAGGTGAAAAAAATGGTAGAAGCATTATATATGGATAATTCATATTTAAAAGAATTTTCAGCAAAAGTTGAAAAAGTCAATTCTAAATATATTGTTTTAGATAAAACAGCTTTTTTTCCTAAAGGTGGCGGTGTTGAAAACGATACTGGCTTAATTATTAGAAAATCAGATAATAAAGAATTTAAAGTTCTTTTTACTGGTAAATTTGATGGCTTAATAAGCCATGAAATTGATTCAGAAGGCTTAAAAGAAAATGATGAAGTTTTTTGTAAAATAGATTGGGAAAGAAGATATTTATTAATGAGATATCACACTGCAGCACATGTTCTAAGCGGTATTTTTAACAAAGAATATAATTTAATGATAACTGGAAATCAATTAACAACAGAAAAAGGCAGGATTGACTTTGACATGGAAACAATGGATTTAAATTTAATAAAAGAAGGTTTTGAAAAAGCCAATGAATTAATACAAAAAGATTTGAAAATAAAAGTTTATTATAAATCAAGAGAAGAAGCTGAAAAAGATCCTAGCTTATTTAAGTTAGCAATAGGCTTTCCACATGATTTAAAAACATTAAGAATTGTTGAAATAGATAATTATGATGCACAAGCAGATGGCGGCTGTCATGTAAATTCTTTAAAAGAAATCGGAAAAATAGTTTTTTTAGAAGCAGTAAATAAAGGAAAAACAAATAGAAGAGTTTATTTTAAAGTTGAAAATTAAATTTTAAAAAGATAAAAATAAAAAATCTATTATTTTATATTTATTAAAATGAAATGAAAAATAAATTAAAATTTTTTTTAATAACCACAAAAAAAAGAATTTTTCTTTTTTTAATCATACTTCTTCTTTTAAATATAACTGCTTTTGCTTTTAGATTTATTAATGA
The DNA here is from genome assembly GCA_038825025.1 of Candidatus Woesearchaeota archaeon. GTDB lineage: Archaea > Nanobdellota > Nanobdellia > Woesearchaeales > GW2011-AR15 > JAAXVZ01. The sequence goes on from JAWBPL010000057.1 coordinate 1,112, forward strand.
ACTTATATTCTGGCTTGTTATCTTATTTGTTTTTTTATTCTATAAATTAATAGAATATTTATCTAAATAAAATAGCTTTATGCTTTTTCTAAATATTATTTTAATAATATCTTTGTATAATGTCTTTGTATAATATCTTTGTATAATGTCTTTGTATAATATCTTTGTATAATGTCTTTGTATAATACATTTGGATAGTAAAAAATATAAACTAAAAAAGCGAAAAGTATTTAAATAATAAATATATTAGTATATTAAAAAGTATACTAATATTTAAATTACACATAAATAGAGAATAAAAAAATAAAAACTAAATTAAAAAAAATAAAAAATTTATAAAAAAAGAGGAGGGCTTAAAATGTTATTTAAAAAAACAAGTGCAGACAGCTTAATAATAAGAGACCTAAACGGAAGAGTTTTATCAGTTATTGAAGAAAAAGAAAACCCTTTTTTAAGAATGTGATTTAAGATTTATATTCTTAAAAATTATTTTTAATAAATTTATTATTACTAATTATTAATCAATTTCTTGTTAATATTTATGTTTAATTTTTTATCAATAAAAAAAAACTTAATCTTCCTTATCTATTTCCTGAATTATTTTTTCTTTTATAAATGGCATTTCATTTTCATTATATTTGCCTTGAGGCCAATGTTTTAATCCATCATTCTTAAATCTAGGAATTAAATGAAAATGTGTATGCATCACAACTTGCCCTGCTGCAGGCATGCAATTATTTATTAAGTTTATTCCATCAGCATTGGTTGCTTTTAAAATGCCTTTTGCTAATTTTTTTGCAATTATTATTACTTTTTTTAAATCATCTTCTGAATCTAAAATAAAATTATCAGAATGCTTTTTAGGAACAATTAAAGTATGCCCTTTATGGACAGGAGCAATATCTAAAAAAGCAATAACATCTTTATCTTCATAAACTATTGCAGACTTTATCTCTTTATTTATAATTTTACAAAAAATACAATCCTGCTTATTTTCCATAATCTCACCTTTTTAAAATTAACATAATTTAGGAATTGTTTTAACTTTTAAGCTTAATGTTTCATAAGAAATTAAACTATAAAAATCTTTTTTTATTTATAAATAAAAGTCTCATTTTTATTTCATTTAAGTTTAATTTTGTATCTTTTTAGTCTCAATTTTAAAATGAGACACCCCATTATTTCCTATGGAAAAATTTATTTAAATATGTCTCAAAAAAGTTTTATTTTTTATAAAAAAAGTTTAATTTTTGTCTCATTTTTTTAAAAAAATAAGAAAAGTTTAAAAAGAAATTATTAATTTATTTTTTTATGGCCTGGGGTGATATTGATAGAAATGCATTAATAGAGTCATTTTCAAAAATTAAAGAAGATATAACTAAATTAAAACAGGAAATAGACTCATTAAAAAAAGAAAATAATTACTTAAAAGAAAAAGTCTATTTATATGAAAATATTTATGAAAAAATAAAATTTGAAAATAAGAACTTTGAAAACAACATTGAAAACAACATTGAAAACAACATTGAAAACAACATTGAAAACAACATTGAAAAAAACAATTTAAATATTGATAAGCCTTATTCAAATAATTTAACTGTTTATACAAATAAAGACATAAATGCAAATAGAAATGCAAATATAAATAAATTAAATGCAAATATAAAGGAATTAAATCTAGAATTAATAAAAAATGTTGTTAAAGAAAGTGTTGAAATAGCATTAAGAAAACAAAAAAAGCCTGCTTTTATTGAAAAAATAAATAAAAAAAGAAAAACAATTTTAATTAATAGAATTATGAATCTAGCAGAAAAAAAAACACATTCTATTTCAGAAATAAAGGATATAATTGTAGATCAAGAAAATTTATGTTCTAAGGCAACATTTTACAGATATGTAGAGAAATTAAGAAAAAAGCAGATTATTGATATATTAAACATTGATGAAAATGAGATTGTTGCTAAGATAAGCGAAAATTGATAAAAAAATATATAATTGATAAATTTTTAAAATTCTAAATAAAAAAAATTTAAAAAAATTTAAAAAATTTAAAAAAAGGATTTAAAAATAATTACAAATCTTAATTATAAACACTTTTATAAACATCTCTTTTTTTCTATTTAATATGGCTCATGCAATTATCGCAAATTACAATCAAAACCCTAACATAGGATTATTTTGTTATGCAAATGACAATTATTGTTTAGTTCCAAATCATTTTTCAGAAAAATTAAAAAAAGAATTTTCAGAAGCATTAAAAGTGCCTATATATGAGATAAATGCAGCAGGCACTCCTTTATTAGGTGTTTTTTTAAATGGGAATAACGATATTTTATTTGTTCCTGAAATTATGTTTGATTCTGAATTAAAAGAATTAGAAAGATTAAAAATTAGGTATAAAGTTTTAAAAACAGAATTAACAGCACTAGGAAATAATTTATTAATTGTTGGAAACAAAATAATAGCAAATCCTGATTTTAAAGATAGCATATTAAAAGATATAGAAAAAGAATTTAATTTTAAAATAAAAAAAGGTAAAATATCAGAATTAAATATTATTGGATCATTAGCAAAAGGAAATAAAAAAGGAATATTAGTTAGCACAGAAATAAAAGATTTTGAATTAAATTTTTTAAATGACTTTTTAAATGAAAAACAAAAAAATGATGGCAAGATCTTATTGACAAAGGGAACATTAAATTTTGGTTCTTGTTATGTCAGCAGTGCTTTTATTTGTAATTCTAACGGATTTATTGTTGGCGATACTTCCACTGGCATAGAAATTCAAAACTTAGATGAATCATTGGGTTTTATTTAATAAATTTAATAAAAATATTTAAATAAAGAAACTTTAAATCTATTATTAAGTTGTTATTAAATTTATTTATTGTTGATTAATTGTAATTTTTTTATAAATTAATTAGAAAAAATATAAAAAAAATAAAATGTCAAAAATCAAAATTTTTTCAGGAACTGCTCATTTAGAATTAACAAAAAAGATTTGTTCTTATTTAAATGTGCCTTTATCTGAAACAATAATAAAAAGATTTCCTGATTCTGAAATCTATTTTAAATCAAAAGAAGTTGTCAGAGGAGATGAAATCTTTATAATACAGCCAACTTGTAATCCTGTAAATGAAAATTTAATGGAATTATTTATTATGATAGATGCTTTTAAAAGAAGCTCTGTCGGAAAAATAAATGTTGTAATGCCCTATTTTGGTTATGCAAGACAAGACAGAAGAGCATCAGCAAGAGAGCCAATAACTGCAAAATTAATAGCAAATTTATTAACAAAAGCAGGAGCTGACAGAATTATAACAATTGATTTACATAGCCCTCAAATAGTTGGTTTTTTTGATATAGATGTGGATCATTTTGAAGCTTATCCTTTGTTTGCACAATACATCTTAAAAAATTTCACAAAAGATGACTTAAATAATATTATTGCTGTTGCATCAGATGCTGGTTTTGTAAAAAAAACAAGAAAATTTGCCAAATTATTAGATTGCCCATTAGCTATAATAGATAAAAGAAGGCCATATCACAGTGAAGTTGAAATAGTCAATGTTATTGGTGATGTTGAAAATAAAGTTTGCATTTTATTAGATGATATGATTGATACTGCTAACACAATAACAGCTGGAGCAGATGCATTAATAAATAAAGGTGCAAAATCAGTCTATATTTTTGCAACACATGCTGTTTTAAGCAATGATGCTGCTCAAAAATTAAAAAACTGCAAAGCAAAAGAAATAATTATAACAGATACAATTCCAATAAAAGAAGAGCAAAAATTTGATAAATTAAAGATTTTTTCATTAGCTGAAATATTAGCACAAGTCATTGAAAGAATACATGATAAAAGATCATTAGGAGAATTATTTTCCTGGGAGGAGAAATTAGATGTCGGAATCAAAAGAGAAAAATAAAATTTTAACAAAAGAGCAAAAACAAGAAGAAGAGAAAAAAGCAAAATACTATAAATTAAGAGAATTAAACGAGAATATAAAAGAACTTCACGAGCATATTGAAAAAATGGAAGAGCAAATAACAGAATTAAAAGCAAATAAAGTGATATTAAAAAAATTCTCTGAATTAAAGCCAGGAAAAGAAATAAGAGTTCCAATAGCAAGCGGCATTTATATAATAGCAGAATTAAAAGACACAAGTAAAGTAATGGTAAATGTAGGCTCTGATGTTGCTGTTGAAAAAAAACCAGAACAAGTTATTGAAATATTAGAAAAACAAGTAAATGAATTAATAGAATATAGGGCAAATTTAGTTGAAAACATTAAATCAATGATAGAAAATGCTGAAAAATTGCAAAGCGAGTTGAAAGAATAAAATGGTAATTTATTTTCTTGGAACATTTATTCCTGGTCTTATGCCAAATGATTGTTATTTAAAAGAAAAATTAGATGGTGATTTAGGCGAATTTTTAAGATTTTTAACTGAACATAATTTATTATTAGTTGGTTTAAATATTGAATATTCTAACAAACTATTTGTTAATGAACAAAATTTTCAAAAAGTTATTATAAGTGCTTCTTTTTATATTCCTGAATTTAGTGAAATTAGTTCACTTT
>JAWBPL010000058.1:0-5677 GCA_038825025.1 Candidatus Woesearchaeota archaeon
TAATTATATATAATGATATTAAAGGTTATAAGGTGTTAAAATGAATAAAAAATCACAGGCAACAATTTTTATAATATTAGGTATATTAATATTATTAGCATCATTTTTTTTATTTTTTAACAAAGATTTTTTTAAATTTTCTAATATTTATAAATTTGAAAACAAAGAAGAAATTAATCTATATAAATTATTTAATGATTGCATAAATGATATTACTTTTAATTATATCTCAGAAAACGGCTTGTGTGATGTTGAAAAAGAAATTGAGCAGGAAATCCAGATTAATTTATATTCTTGTTTATCATTAGATAAATATCGTTCAAAAGGATATGAAGTTAAAGCAAATTATAATGCGGAAGAAATATCTGTAAAAATAAATGAAGATAACATAGATATTTATTTAATTTATCCTGTTGAAATAAAAAAAGATGAAAAAAAATTCTCTTTTGAAAAAGGATATTTTAAATTGCTTAGAAAAGTATATGAAAAATTAGATTTAGATTCTAATAATAAATTAAAAAAGGATTTTTTTTTAGTTTCAAGCGATAAAAATTTAGAATTAAGCATTCCAAAAAACACAAAAATACAAAATAACAATAAAAATGAAGTTAGCATATATATAAAAGAGCTTTGCCCTTTAAATCCGAGTATTGTAAATAAAGTAAAATATGTAATTGAGCCTGATTTAAAATTTGAGCCAGAAGCCTATATAACTGTTAAATACAGAGAGTTATTCACAAAAAATTTGAGAGAAGATAAATTAAAAGTTGCATTTTTAAATAAAAATTTTTGGCAAGAGCTTCAAAGTAATTCCTATCCAGAAAAAAACCAAATAAAAGCAAAGGTTTCTCATTTTTCAGAATGGTCAGGCAGTTGTGAAAGTGCTAATAAATTAGGAATAAATTTAATGTTTGAAAATATTGCTTTGCAAGATTCTTTATTTTCAAATTTTATAATTGAAAGAGACTTAAAATGTGCTTATAATTTATCAGGTTTATGTGGTTATGGAAAATTTATGGTTTATTTAAATCCAGACTTAGATAATGTTGATATTGTTGGTATTTATAAAAAGGTTATTAATAAAATATATGATATGCATTTAATTCCAGTTATTTTAATAAATGAGAGAGTTCCTGAAACATTTTGGAAACATCCTGGAATGTGTGTTTCTGACCTTGTTGTTTGTAAATATGGTGAAAATGAAGATACTACAGACAAACCAAAGTATGATTATTCTGGTTCAATGGGTAGAATTGTAAATTTAGTAGATGAGATTCATAAAGATATTCCTGAATGGCCTTTATATATTCAAATTTGGGATGAACCTAATCTAGCCTATAGATGGCATGATTTATCAATAACTGATTACCAAATAAACGAATATGCAAAATATTATAATGAATTAGCATATGCAATAAAACAATTGCCTCATTCTAACTCTGTTTATTTAATGCCAGCTGCTATTGCACCAACAAAGGGAATGAAAAAATGCGAATTAACACCCAAGTATGCAAAACTATATGATGAAGCAAGTTTAGATGAACCAATAGCAGAAACAAAACAGGAAAATGCATATATGATGGTTGGTGATTGTAAAAAATTAGGTTATTATGATTTTAGTAAAACATGCGATCCAACCCTGCCTGAAAAAAAAGAAGAAAAAGATTGTAATTCTCTTGAAGTTTACGATGATAATTGTTTAAAAAATTTACAAAATGGAGAAGATAAAGAACAATGTTTAGATGAACAGGAAACATTAAAAAAACAACAAGAATGCTGCACAAGCCAAAAGAATTACATAAATCAAATAATAACTTTAAGAAAATTTTATGATTCTAAAATGCCTAAATTATTTGAAAATATACTATATAAAGAGCCATCTGTAGAATGTAATATTGAGAATGTTAAATTATCAAATCAAATTAATCAGAGAATTCAAGATACAGTTGTAAAATTTTGCTGGGATAAAATTATTGAGTATCCAACAAACGAGTATTTACAAAAATTATATTTTAATACCGATAAAATTTGTCCTTATATGGATGTTTATGCAGACCATAGTTATCCAGAAGATTTTAATATTAATTTTCCTGGCGGTGAAAACCCATTTGGGATGGAAGCATATAAATCCAGATTTAATTTTGTTCAAAAAAAATGTGGTGATTATTTAAAAATTGATTGTATTCCAGTAACAAATGAAGATAAAGATGAGGATAATATTATAGATATAAAAGATAATTGTCCTGAAGCAAAAAATGAAGATCAATTAGATATTGACTCGGATTCAAAAGGTGATGTTTGTGATGATTCTGATAATGATGGCTCTTTTGATAATTTAGATTTATGTCCTTTTGACTTTAATAAAAAAGAAGGAAATGACAAAGATAATGATTTTATAGCAGATGAATGCGATAATTGTCCTGATGTAAGCAATAGATTACAAAAAGATTTAGATTTAGATTCAATAGGTGATGTTTGTGATGATAATACTGATAATGATGCCATTCCTGAAATAGGTTTTGAAAATTATTGTAGTAATTCTTTAGAAAATTGCAAAGATAATTGCAGATATGTTCCAAATGGTGTTTCATTGGGTGTTTGTTTGAATAATAAAGAAAAAACATGCAATTCAAATACAGATTGTCCAAATTCAGAATGTGATAAAAGCCAAAAAGACAAAGATAATGATTTTATAGGTGATGTTTGTGATAATTGTCCTGAAAAAGCAAACACAGATCAAAAAGATTTTAATAATAACAACATTGGGAATGTTTGCGAAGATTCAGATAAAGATGGCTTTACAGATGATATAGATTTATGTCCTTTAATTAAAACAACAGAAAATACTGAAGAAGAATGTAAAGCAAAAGAATTATGTTTAGGAAAAATAATGATAACTGAAACAACTTGGGCAGTTCATCCACGAATATATCCACAGATTATAGATAATTTACCAAACCCAGATAATAAAAAATTTGAAATAGATGATTACAAAGATAAATTTTTACAAGCATATGAAAATTGGAAAAAAGATGATTTAGTTTTGGCTGTTTTGCCTTATCATTTAGGAGAAAATGAATCAATAGTAAATGAGTCTTTAAGAAATTATTCAATAGTAAATGATTTTTGTGATAATAATTGTATAGGAAAAGAAATTTTCAATTTATTATCAGGAATAGAAAATCCTATTAAAAAATGTGAAGAAGTTAATCCACCATTATTTACTGGAGAATGTACTTTGCATAAGTTTACATTGCAAAATTTAAAAAAAGATGTTGGTGCAAAAAATATAGTTTATAAATGTTATAAATGTGAAAACAATGATTTTAAACAGCCACCAAATAATCCAGAAGCATCTTTTAATGTTAATGGCATTAATTATATTTATTATGGTATGCATGATTGTTTTGAAAAACAACTTTCTTTAAGCCAGTATTGTCCAGACAAAGATGGTTCTGTTAAAGAAGGATTTATTTGTGATGAAATTGATATAGATGGTAAAAAATATATAGGTATTGTAAGATGCGAGCCTAGCTTAACATCAAATAATGCATTAGTTCATATTTGTGGAACATTAGAACAATGTGGTTCAAAAGAAAATTGTTGTGATTTTGGCGGAACTTATGGTAATTTTTGGCATTCATGCAAAAAGCCAAATTAAAAAATAAAAATCTAAAAAAATAGTTTTATTTTTAAAAAAATTAAAAAAAATCAAAAATTTTTCTTTCTCTTTTTTATTTCGTTTTCAAACCAGAAAACCCATTCTTGATAAATTTTTTTATGATCTAATTTGCCTGTTTTTTTTTTTACTTTTTCATTTATTAAATGATAAGCATCATTGCATAAAATAACAAATGGTGCTTCTAGCATATCCATATCATTTAATTCAACAGCTTTTTTTACTAATGTTTCTTTATATTGTGCTCTTGTTAAAATGTCTTGCCAGACAGCATCCCATTTTCCAGCATAATCTGAAATTTTTGAAGCAATTGTTTTTAAAACCTCTGATTCGCCATTTATTAAATCCAATGTTGGCTCTAATTCATCTGTTGCAGCATTATATTTCATTAAATCTACAAATCCTTTCTCTAATAAAGGATCGTTTTCCCATGATTTTTGAACTTCAGTTATTTGTGTTATTCTTCTTGACCTATGTAATCCGTCTGCTGATTTTATTGGGGTTGAAACTATAATAATATCTGTTGCTTTAAAACTGGTTTTAGGAACACCAATGTCATTAACAACTCTGTCATATAATCCATAAGGGGAATCTGCATGAATTGTTCCAGCAACAACATTTGCAGCAGCTCCTACTCTCATAGCTTCATAAAGAGCAATAGCTTCTTTACTTCTAACCTCACCAATAATTAATGATGAATCTCCTAATCTTAATGTTGCTCTTATTCCAATTGAGGAATCTACTTCACTTCCTGTTTGAGTTAATGAGCTTGCAACTTTCATTGATTGAATGTTAAAACCTAAATCCCTTAGCTGGGGAACAGGCAATTCTAAAGTATCTTCAATTGTAATTATTCTATATCTCCGCATTATTTCAACAATTAAGCCCGATAAAAAACTGCTTTTTCCAGAACTTCTTGTTCCGCAAACCATAAATGTTCTTGTTCCATCAATTAAAAAACTTAATAAGCCTGCTGCCAAAGGATTAATCATTTTATATTTTATGAATAAGGGCAAAGTCCATGGCTTGTCTCTATGTCTTCTGTAAGAATAAGCCAATCCTGTTGGATTTAAAGGTGGATTAATAACAGAAACCCTAGTAGAGGCACCAGGCAATTCTAACTCAGTATCTAAAATAGGGTTTGCCTCATCTAAAGGTCTGCCAGAAATCATTCTTAATTTTGAAGCCCAGCTTTCTGCTTCCTGCTCAGTTGGAATAATATTTGTAACACAATCATCATGTTTTCCATGCACAATAAAAATTGGAATTTTTCCTAATGGACTATTTACAGAAATATCTTGTATATTTTCATCTTGTAATAAAACTTCAATAATGCCAAAACCAACAGTATATCTAACTAAAATTTTTGTTAATTCCTCAATCTCTTTTTCTCTTAAATTAATTTTTCTATAATCAGCTAATTCTCTTAATAAGTCTTTTCCAACATTATAAAAAACTTCTCTCATTCTTTTTGGCTCAACAAAATCTGATTTTTGTGGCTTATGTTCAGCCATTATATTTCTAGCATTATCCAATAATTCATATTTCTCTTCATCTAATTTAAACTCTGGCGGCATTACATGATACAAAGTTTGAGTATTATTGTTTAATCTGAATATAGTAACTTCAGTATCTTCGCCTATTTTATAAGCATCTATTTCTTCAGCATCTTTTGGATAAGCAGACATTAATTTTGTATACATAAAATCAGGCTTTGTTGTTGGTGAGAAAATTTTTCTATAAACACTTCTATCTCCAATTTCGTATCCAGATAAATAGGGCTTTGCTATAATTGCCAATTTTGTGTTTTCCAATAAATCTATTAAATAATCCAAAACAGAAATAAAATTAGAAGTGCAATAAACCAAATTTTCTGATTCTGCCTTATCTAAAATAATATTCTCTCTTCTTTTTATTCTTTTTAATTCAACTAATGAGCCTAATGGATCTTTTAAAAGCAAATTAAATATAATATCTTTAATTTGGTTATACCATGAT
>JAWBPL010000059.1:0-5581 GCA_038825025.1 Candidatus Woesearchaeota archaeon
TATAATCATCTTTGTCTGTCAATAAAATCAAGTGACTTTTTATATGCATATCTGATAAATTGTTTTCATAAGAGCAAATTTCATTATGATTAAATTCAGGCAATATATTAAAAAAGGCATGTGTTTTTGCATTTTCATTTATGTCTGTTTTCCATTTTTCAGCAACACAAAATAATCTTTGAGAGGAATAAATTATTGGCACTTTATCTTTTAATTTTTTTGCAATTAAAATAGCTTCATTTTCTATATTCATTTTTTTTAAATCAAGCACTAATTTTTTTAAAAGTCCAGTTTGCTCATCAATTAAACCTGAATAAGACAAAACATTTAAAACAGGAACAAACATGTAAGGAAAAGCCAATCTTGGCTGAACACCTTTTGGCACTTTTATAAAAGGATTTTTATTCATTTTAGACAATTCTTCTAATTTGCCACCTGATGAAATTGCAACAACTCTGCAGCCTCTTCTTATAGCAGTTCTATAAGCAGAAATTGTTTCTTCTGTGTTTCCAGAATAAGAAATTGCAAAAACCAAGCTTTTTTTTTTTATAAAATCCGGCAAATTATAGTCTTTTATAATAAAAATTTTCAAGCCAATTTCTTTTAATTCTTTTAAATCAGATAAATAAGAACTTAATAAATCACCTGTAAAGCCACTGCCGCCCATTCCTAAAACAGCAACATTTTCAACAAATTCTTTTGGAAAGGTAATATCATCCCCTAATTCTAAAACTTCTGAAAACATATTTGGAATATTTTTTAAAACAGAAATCATGTTTTGTTTATCAATTTCTCTGATTTCCATAATCTCACCTTATAACATATACTTTATTTTTTAATTAAGATAATAAAATTTAACTTATAAGAATTTATAGAGATTTAAAAAGGCATTTATTTCGTTTTTTAATTCTTTTGCTTCTGAAGCAACCATTCCAGAATAATCTTTTCCACCACCACCTAATAAAAATTTATCAAAAATTGTCTTTATAAATAATTGTTCTGGCCTTGTTTCAAAGCCTCCTCTTTTGCTTTCTAAAACAAAAGCATCTATTGTAATACTGACTTTTCCTTTTTGTAAAATTGCATTTAAGTTGTCAATTTGTTTTCTTATATCTACTATATTTTGTATGTTTATTGTAACTTGTATTTCTAATGTGTTGCTTTTTGCTTTTTTGTAAGGCCTTATTTTTAAATTAATGTTTCTGCCATTTTCAGTATATGATTCTGTATGGTTTTCAACTTTTTTAATATAGCCTCTTTTTCTGAAAAAAGAATCAATCAAAAATAATAAATCGCTTAAATTAAAAATTCCTTCATAGTTAACACCCATGCCTAATGCTGCTTCTTGTATTTCATCTCTATTCATTTTATTATAAAAATTTTTTTATGACAATATTTATTATTTTTTATATTTGTTATATTATTTTATTTTTTATATTATTTTATTTTTTTGTTTTTTTTATCTATCATAAACAAATTTATTTATGTTTAGATAGCCTGCAATATCTGTTCTTAATTCATTAATGACATGCCTTATTACACCGTTCCAATATTCTATCTTATTTTTATAAAACATTTTTTCATAAGCTAATTGAAACATAAATCTCCAAGGTGTTCCTGTATTAAAAATGCCAAAATAATTTGTTTGCAAAAAACCATCAAAAATAATGTTTAATTTTCCATGGTTTGTCTTTACTTTCTGGCCATCAACTTCCTTTTCAACTTCAACTAAATCATAGCCATAGATCCATAACCTATTAGATATTCTAACATAAGAATCTGTTTTTTTATAATACTCTGCTTTTACATGGACATATTTTCCTTTTTCAGTATTATATTCTTCATCAAAAATAATTTTTTTATCAAAACCTTTTGTTCTATAATATTTATCAATTAATCTAAATACTTCTTTCATACTAAATAAGCCTTCAAAATTTAAAGTTTCTCCAGCAACAGGAATATAAAATTCAACATTACCCATTTTTAGCAATAATTTATATGTTTAGTTAAATATTGTTTAGTTAAATATTGTTTAGTTAAATATAATTTTTTTAATACAAAAAGTTAATAAGCATTTGTAGCTGTTTCCATTTCTAAATATTTTTTAACATCTTGCATAAAGCCATAAAGATAATAATCAAAATAATCAAAATATTTCAATAAAGTTTCATGATACAAGATTTTGTTGTTAAGAAAGTTTTCTATTTTTTTTTTTCCTTCATCTTTTTCAAAATCACCATCATAATCTAAAATGTAGCCACCATTTATGACAACTTTCATTCTTGCTTCTGTTAAATGCTTTAATTTTCCATCTTTAAAAACTTCAACCTCTTTTGCATCCAATAGCCAAATTTCTGGAAGTAATTGAAACATGCAATAGAAACTTACTTTTTTTCTTCCCATAAATTTAAAAATTTTATAAGGGCTTTTATCTAACACTTTTGTTTCATAAAAATCAAAATCATGGTCTTTAATCCATTTTACCATAAATCTATAAAAGCCTTCAAAATCAAAAACACCTCTATATCTTATAATTCTATGAAAACCAAAAGCACTAAAGTCAGAGGCATCTGTATCCATAGTATATAAAATAGTATACTGGTTTATATAATTTTTGATTTTATATCTTTAAAATTAAAAAAAGTAGATAAAAAAATTAATATTCAATTATAAACTGTATTTCCTAAATAATTCCTTGTCATTAGCCTAATTTCTGTTTCTTTTTTTTCAGGATACATAATATGTAAAACTTCATGTGTTAAAACTTCAATATATTCATTTCCAACTAAAGAATCTAGAATTTCAATATAATTCTGATAAATAAAAGCTCTTCCTAAAACACCATTGCCTAACACTGATTGAGGAACACTTCTAACAATTACACCAGTTGGAACAAACAAACTAAAGTAGCCAAATGAAGCATAAACATTATTCTCTTTTTCCTTACCTTTTTTTGTTTCTTTATCTTTATCTGCTATTTTTTTAACATAAACATAATAGGTATTTGGAAAAAATTCATATAAAAATATCTTGTTATTTGATAATTTCTCTTCATCTAATATAAAAAAAGTATTGTTTAATTTAGCTATTTTTTCCTCAAATTCTTTTCTTTTTAATTCTTCATCTAAATTTTTGTTTTTAAAAATATTAATATTAAACTTTTCAGAAAACAAAAGACTTAATATTTCCTCTAAAGAAAAAATATTAGATCTATTGAATTTATTATTTTTATTTACATTAAAATTATTTTTTAAAATTTCTTCAAAAATAGAATTTCTATCATTATCTTCATTCTTAGTTTTATTTTCTATTTCAGGCTCATAAAATAATAAATCATAAAGAATTGATTTTCTTCTAAATAATCTGTCTTTTAAATCAGAAACATTCATAAAAAAAACAAAAGAAAAAGAGAATATAAATTTTTATTTAATTTTATATTCATTTATTTAGTCATCTATTATTTAAATGATATATTTATTTTTGTAAAATTTCTTAAAGTTAATTCTTAACTAAAATTTCTACATCATTTCCAAAAAATTCACTTAAACTATTAAATATATTGCTTTTTAAAAACACATTTTCAGGAACTTTTAATTCTGCAATTGCTTTTTCTAATTCCTCTTGTGTGCTTTCTTTTATGTTTTCTAATTTTCCATTAACAATATCTGCTTTACTTACTTTTTTGTCTTTTGAATCACTATCATAAGTTATAAAAGCAACCTTATCTAATAATAATACTTCTCCAAATTTATCACCATATTTTACTTTTATTTTTGCTTTTTCTAATTCCTCTCCTCTTTTTTTATGTATGTAATCAATTAAGAAATTATGGAATTCCTTGCTTGATTTTTGCACCTTTGAAATATCTGTTTTTGTTAATTTTCCTTCATCATAATCTTCTTTTGCCTTAAATAAGTCTTTTAATTCTCTTAAATATTTATGAGGCACTTTTCCTGTGTCAATTAAATTTGTTTCAAATAATTCCAAAATATCCTTTTCTTTTAATTTTTCAACTCCTTCTAATTTCAAGACATCTTTTACAATTGTTAATGTTGTTTCATAAGTATTTATTAAAGATTCTTCTTCTTTTCTTTTTTCAATCTGCTTAAACAATTTTTCTATTCTCTTTAAGTATTTTTTTGCATTTTCAACTAATTCATCAATTTCTTTTCCTGTAATTTCTTTTTTTGTTCCATGTTCCAAGTCTTTTCTTACTTTAATGTTTTTTTCTAAAATTTCAACATATTCTTCTTCTAATAATTTTTCTTTTTTGACAAAAATTTCTTTCATTACTTCTGGTGTTTCCTTAGGAGTTGGAGGAGCAACACCATACATCATAATTGCTGCTTGGCTAGGTGTTAAAATTGCATAAAAAGTATCTTCCATGCCAATTCCTTTTAATTTAAAATCAACTGCTTTCATTAATTGATCACCGGACTGCATAAAAGTATCAATTGCTTCTTGGCTGGGCTTTATTTTTCCTAATCTTAATAATTGTTTCCAAGGCATAAAAATTCCTCTGTCATAAAAAGGAATGCCATCTCTTAAAAATGTAAATATTATTGGGTTTGCCTCTTTTATGTTTTCCCAGAAATCAGTTAAAATATAGACTTGAATATTTATTCTATTTCTTATTCCTGTTAGTTCACCTGCTTCTAAACCCATTCCTATGATTATTGCCCTTAATTTTTCTCTTAATTCAAACTTTGACATCTTTTTAACATCAGTATCATCAATAACCAAGAAAACATCAATGTCTGAATCTTTTGTTGCTTTTCCTTGAACTAAACTTCCAGCTAAAACATAACAAACAATATATTTTTCAAATTTTTTTAAAACCATTTGCTTATGAACTTCTGAAATTTTTATTGCAGATAACATGCCTCTGTCAAAAACAGGAGCTCCAGATGCAATCATTGCTAATAAGTCATATTTTCCATCATAGCAATTTTCCCATAATTCACTTAATAATAATGTTTCAACCCAGATATTTTTATCAATATTATTAGCAATTCCAATAATAATTTGGCTAAGCTTTGCTTTTAATTCAAATTTAGACATCTTTTGGCTGTCTGTATCATCAATTAAAATTAAAGTATGAATTTCATTTTTATTTTCCTGATTTACAGGGCCTTGTGTTGGATTTAGTGTCGGAGAAACATTTAAAGAAGGGCTTTGGCCTTGAGTAACATTTGGAATCATAGATGGCAGAATAGGCATTTGAGGCATTCCCATATTTGGCATTCCAAATCCTGGAAAACCAGACATACCAGGCACACCTAAATTAGGTATGTTTGGAATAGAAGGCATAGCCATATTTGGAATTCCTGGAATAAAATTATCTACACTATTTTGGCCTTGTTTTCTTGGCGGCAATAATGAAATGCCCATTATATATTTATCAAATTTGTCCAAAACTTCTTTTTGAAATCTTTCTAATTTTTTTTTAATTTCTTCTAATCTTTCTTTAGTTTCTTTTGGTAAATTTAATTTAGACAAATCTAAATCATTTAATGTAGGTAATTTTGATTCTTGAGAAATTTCATTTTTTTTTTCTTCATTTAAATTATTTTGATTAATG
>JAWBPL010000060.1:0-5557 GCA_038825025.1 Candidatus Woesearchaeota archaeon
AATTATTTTATTGTTTAAACAATCCTCTTAAACATCTTTTCTAAATCATAAATACTAAACTTTATTAAGATAGGCCTGCCGTGAGGACATGTCAATGGCAAATAATTTTCACTTATCTCTTGAATATATTTTTTTATTTGAGGTAATGTTATAATATCTCCAGCTTTTATTGCTTTTCTGCAAGACATTCTTGCTATCTTATTATGAAAAAATTTTTCAAAACTTGTTAAATCTTTAATATCTTTTTCTTTAATATCAATAATTTTTGTCATTTCTGTTAAAAAATCAACTAACATTTCCTTTCCTAATTGCCTTCCTAATATTATTGGAATGCTTCTTATTATTATTGAATTATTCCCAAAAGAATCAATCTTATAGCCTATTTTATCAAAAAATTCTTTATTTGATAAAGCAGTATTGTAATTTTTAGCAGATAATTGTATTATTTCTGGATTCAATAAATCTTGAATTTTTATTGACTTTTCTTTCAGTTCTTTTGTAAAAGTTTCATATAAGATTCTTTCAGCTGCTGCATGCTGATCTATTATAATTAAGCCACCTTTTATTTCCGCTATAATAAAAGTCCTATTAATAATTCCTAAAATATTCATATCAGGCAGATTTTTTAAATTAAGTTCATTGCTTTCTTTTATTAAAATTTCCTGCTTATTGTTTTCTAAAGAGTAATATTTTTTAGATTTTTTTTCTATTTTTGTCTCTTCTTCTATTTTTCTTTCTTCTTTTTTTTTTTCTATATCTATATCACTATATTTATCCTCTTCTCTTATTTTATCTATTTCTTTTTTTTCTTCTTGTTTTAAAAAATTTTTTAATTTTTCAATTTTTATAGTTGGTTTTACTTCTGTAATTTTTTTATTTTCATCCAATGTTTTTTTTACAGATTCATAGACAGCAGTATATAATGTAGCTTCATCATGAATCAAAATTTCATGTTTTTGGGGATGCACATTTACATCTGTTTTTTCATAAGGCAAAGAAATATTTAAAATAACAATAGGATATCTATTAATCATAACACTTGTTTTATAGGCATCCTCTATAGCTTGGCTTATTATTTTATTTTTTTTTATATATCTATTATTTATGAATATAGATTGTTCCTCTTTAGTTGATCTTGTTAAAGAGGGTAAAGATATATAGCCATAAATCTGGATTTTTTCATTTGGATTATTTTCATCATAATTATAAGTATAATTAACTTCTATAATCTCCTTTGCGACATTTGAGCCATAAACAAAACTTATTTTATTTAATAAATTAGAAGTTGCCGGGCTATTTATTATCTCTTTATTATTATGTAAAAGAATAAAATGAACATCCTTGTTTATCAAAGCAAACCTTGTCACAATATCAATTATTTCATTTAACTCTGTTTCAATTGATTTTAAATGTTTTTTTCTTGCAGGAACATTAAAAAAAAGATTTTTTACTTCAATTATTGTTCCATTTTCCATTCCAATTTCTTCTTTTGTTATTAATTTTCCATCATTTACAATTATTTTTATACCTTTATTTTCTTCTTTTTCTTTTGTCATTATTGTTAATTCTGAAACAGCAGCAATACTTGATAATGCTTCTCCTCTAAAACCAAATGTTTTTATTTCATTTAAATCCATTTCTGTTTTTATTTTACTTGTTGCATGCTTTTGCCAGCTTAATAAAGCATCTCTCTCAGACATACCTATGCCATTATCACTTACTTTTATTAATGATTTGCCGCCTTCTTTTGTTTCAATTATTATTTTTTTTGCATTTGCATCAAGAGAATTTTCAATCAACTCTTTTACAACAGAAGCAGGTCTTTCTATAACTTCGCCAGCAGCAATTTTATTAATCAAAAAATCATCTAGAAGTGAAATTCTATCCATAATTTATGCAAATAATTTCTGATTTAAAAAAGTATTTGTAATTTTTTTTTACAAAGTTTTTTTTTACAAAGTTTTTCTCTTTACAAAGTATTAACTCTATTATATGACTCTAAATATTTTAACCAAAAAACCAAATCCAAACCAATATACAAAAAACTATACTAATTTACAAAAACGAAATATTTATATATTAGTTTGTATTTTACTTAATTAATGGTTATATTGTTTGATCAATACAATTTGCCCGAAGACATATATGAAGTAATTTTTGCAACAAAACAGCAAGTAATTGTAGGCAAATTATTGATTAGGCATTTAAAAGAAAATAATGGTGAAATTGGCAAAACAGAAATGTCAATTTTTGCTACAAAATTACATGATGGCGAATTAATTACAGAATTAGATGAGCCAGAATATAAAGGAAAAAAAGTAAAAATTTCCTATAATAAAAGGCAATTTTATGACAGGATATTAACACCTATGAAAAGCATGGGTATAATTGATTATGATTTATATAAAAAAACTTACAAATTATCTGATAAATTTAATAAAAACATGATGAAAATAGGCTTAATGTGGCTTCAAGAATTAAGAGAGCCGCCATTAAATTATAAAAAATAAAACTAGTTAGAAAAAATATGACTATTTAGAAGATAATAAAAAAATCACGATAACAGGCTCCCCTGCTTATTCTGACCCCCACCCCCACAAAAAAGGGGAGCCAAAACCCTTAAAGATTAATCTCTTTAAGAAGTTAAGCTAACATAAAATTAACATAAAATTAAGATAAAATTAAGATAAAATTAAGATAAAATTAAGATAAAATTTAATTGTTATAAAATAAGTTTCAAGACAAATATCAAGGCTCCCAAAATTTTCTTAGACCCCTCCCCACACAAAGAAAAAAAGGGGGCCTTTTTTTATTATAAATAAAATATCAATAAAAAATATTAATAAAAAATATAAAAACTTTTTATTATTAACTTATCAAAATCATAGCTCACCGCATCAAACATCACTAAATTAAATAAAAAAAAACATAAGATATAAAAAAAAGGGCGAAAGCCCTTTTTTTATATTAAATTTTTTATATTAAACTTACTTTAATTCTAAATTATTTATTTTAGATATAAAAAAATAGTATTTAGATATTTATCCATAATTTTAAACAGCGGTTTAAACCAAAGAAAAAGTGCATCCGCCGGGAGTCGAACCCGGATCGCCGGCTTGGAAGGCCAGTATCTTAGCCATTGGACCACAGATGCATAAATAATGCCTTTTGATTTAATTTTGTAAATAAAATTTATGAAATTAAAATCAATTTATTAATTTTTTTGATTTTTTATATTAGTTATTTTTTATAAATTATTATTTTTAATTTTTTAAATTCTTTCTTTTATTCTAAAATATAATTAAACTCAATATTACCATAATTATAATAAAAATTACAAGAATAAAGTATAAAATAGGATTCATAAAAATAGTGCTATATTCCTCATAAATTTTATTTAAGCTATTAATAATATCTGTCTGACTAATTATTCCAATTACTTCTTTTTTTTCATTTAATACAACTAATTTTCTAACTTTATGCTCTTTCATTGTGTTTGCAGCAACTAAAATTGGAGCATCTGGATAAACATAAATAGGCTCTTTTGACATTATATCTTGAATTTTTATTTTTTTAGGATCTTTTTCTTTGTAAAGAATTTTTTTTACTAAATCTCTTTCAGTCAAAATACCTAAAAGCTTATTATTTTCCTCAATTACAATAGTGCTTATAGAATTTTCAGCCATTACTTTTATTGCTTCATTAACATATTTATCTTTGCTTAAAAAAATAACTTTTTTAGACATCACATCTTTTACTTTTAAATTATCTTTTATATTAGTAAAGTTCTGAATTATTTTTTTCATTTTTAAAAATTAGAATGCACTAAAATCATCTAAACTTTTTAATAAGCCTTTTCTCTTTAACAATTGTATTTGGCTTTTTGTATATTTAAAAATAATATCCCCTTTTTCTTCTTTTTCTAATTCCCAAGGCTCAATTAATATAATATCGCCTTCTCTAACCCATAAAGTTCTTTTTAACCTGCCAGGAATTCTGCAATTTCTTGTTTTTCCATCTAAACATCTGACATAACATCTAGATCCACCAAGCCTTCTATCTAAAACACCTATAACTTGATTTCCTTTTGGAAGCTTAATTCTTCTTAATTCTTCCTGTTCCTGCATTATTCTTTCTTGCTCTTCTTTTTCTTTTTTATTCATTAATAATTTGAAAAGAGCACTATTATTTAAATGTTATCAGCAATACATTATAAAAGAATGTTTTATTTTTAGATAAATTATAAATATAAACTAAATAAGTGTTAGTAAATTCACTTAGTAAATTCACTTCGCTCGCAACCTCACTTACTAAATCTCTTTATTTTAATAAAATATCAATTTTTCATCAATGAAAATATAGAATAAATATGCGGATGGCAGGTATACTCACTTCGTTCCTAACCTGCTTTTTTTATCCTTTATGTTTTCAATATAACCTTGAATGTTTAATCGTTATGTTATAGAATAAATATGCGGATGGCAGGTTTCGAACCTGCGCAGGCACTAAGCCAATAGGTATCTTAATTTCATTGCCTTTTTTGTTATTTTATTATTTTTTATTTTATTTGGCTCATCATACCTAAGCCTATCCCGTTTGACCACTCCGGCACATCCGCTTTATTATATTAAAAATTAAGTTTTTTTATATAGTTTTTTATTGTTCTATTATTTAAGATTATTAAATATATTCTTTAATAAAGAAAATAATATTTAAATAATAACTATTTATATTCTTTTATATGGAATCTGTTTTATTTTTATGTGCTCATAATGATGATCAAATTGTTGGAGCAGGCGGCACATTAGCCAAATATGCAAAAGAAGGAAAAAAAATTTACACAATAATTTTTTCTTTTGGAGAAACATCTTTGCCTCATTTGCAAGAAAAAATAAGCAAGAAAACAAGAGTTTTAGAATCAAAAAAAGCAGCTAAAATTTTGGGTGAGACAGAAATATATTATTTAGGCTTAAAAGAAGGTAATTTTAAAAAAGAGATTTATGAAAAAAAGATTTACGAGAAGATAAAGATAATTATAAAAAGAATAAAACCATCAAAAATATTTACTCATTCTATTGATGATCCTCATCCAGACCATAGAGACACATATAATTTTACTATGAATTTGCTTAATATTATGAATTATAAATGCGATGTTTATTCATTTAATGTCTGGAATTTTTTTATTAATTTTAGAAATAGGGATAAGCCTAAATTAGTTGTTGATATAAGCGACACATTTGATATTAAAATAAAAGCTTTTAAAGTTCATAAAAGCCAAAAAGCAGCTATCATATCTTTAATGTGGAATATTTATTTTCAAGCATTTATAAACGGCTTAAACCATA
This sequence comes from Candidatus Woesearchaeota archaeon, assembly GCA_038825025.1. GTDB lineage: Archaea > Nanobdellota > Nanobdellia > Woesearchaeales > GW2011-AR15 > JAAXVZ01. The sequence continues at coordinate 5,349 of JAWBPL010000060.1, forward strand.
ATATGAAATTTGCAGAAATTTTTTACAAAGTCAGATAATATAAAAAAATTAAAAAAAATTCATTAAAAAATTAATTTAATTAAAATTAAAAAATCAATTAAAATTAAAAAACTTATATTAATTAAATTAAAAAATGAAAAAAATTTTAATAGCAACAGATGGTTTTCTGCCTAGATGGGATGACATTGCAAGTTTTTTAAATATTATAA
>JAWBPL010000061.1:0-5473 GCA_038825025.1 Candidatus Woesearchaeota archaeon
ATGTTATAGGCGGAAAAAATATTGTTGATTTAGCTAACGAATTTAATATAAAAGCAATTGCTGTAAGCACAGATAAAGCAGTAAAACCAGTAAATGTTTATGGAATGTCAAAAGCAATCCAAGAAAGAATTTTTACAAATGCAGGCTTTAATTGTGTAAGATATGGAAATGTTATTGGAAGCAGGGGTTCTGTAATTCCGTTGTTTAAAAAATTATCAGATAGTAAAAAAACATTGACTATAACAAACCCAAAAATGACAAGATTTTTAATAACTTTAAATGATGCTATTGAGCTTATTTTTGAGGCAATAAAAGATAAAAGAGAAGGCTATATATTTGTTAAAAAAGCACCTTCTTCAACTGTTCAGGAGATTGCTGATTATTTTTCAAAAGACCAAAAAGTTATTGGTGAAAGAAAAGGAGAAAAATTGCATGAAGTTTTAGTTTCAGAAGAAGAAATGCAAAGAGCAATTGAAACAGATAAATATTATATAATTGGAAAAGAAATAATAAGTGAAAAAAGATTTGAATATACATCTGAAAATACAAGAAGATTGACAAAAGAAGAATTAAAAAAGTTATTAGATGAATGGAAAAAAGAAGCATTAGAAATATAATCACTAGAAAGACAATTCTCTAATAACACATTTAATGAGTTTAGAAAAAATGGAAAATGTTTTAATAACTGGCGGAAAAGGTTATTTAGCATCATTTTTAAAAAAGCAGTTTCCTGATGCATTAGCTCCTGGAAGAGATGAATTAGATATAACTAATAAAGAACAAGTTGAGGATTATTTTAAAAAAAATAAAATAGATGTTGTTTTTCATTTAGCTGCTATAGCAAGTATTCCTAAAGCAGAAGAAAATAAAAAATTGACTTATGATGTTCATGTAAATGGAACAAGAAATTTATTAAATGCTTGTGTTGGCAAAATTAAGCTTTTTATTTATTTAAATACTGCATGTGTTTTTTCTGGTGATGAAGACAAATTTTATGATGAAGATGATTTGCCTAATCCAAAGCATTATTACGGCTTAACAAAATATATTGCAGAAGAAGTTGCTAAAACATATAATAAGTTTTTTCAAGTAATAATAACAAGAACAAATTTTTCAAGAATGCCTTGGCCTTATCAAAAAGCTTTCACAGATAGGTTTGGCACTTATTTATTTGCTGAAGGTGTTGCAAAAGCCTTAAAAGAAATTGCAATTGAAAAACCAAAAATACAAATAATACATATTTGCGGGGATAAAAAACTTTCAATGTATGAATATGCAAAATTAGGAAAAAGCAATGTAGAAAAAATGACATTAAATGATTATAAAGGAACTGCATTAACAAGAAATATGTGCTTAACAACAAAATATTGGAAAAAATACAAAATAGAAGATTCTAATCCTTAATAAAAAAATTAATTAAAAATATAATTAAAACAAATAAATAAAATTAAATAATAAATATATTTTATATTCTTAAAAATGAAAATTTATCTTAATCATTTAGACCCTAAAAGATTTCATTCTGTTTATGAGGAATTATTGAAAAACCAATATGTAAATTATATTTATGAAAAAAAACTTTCTAATACTGAAATAAAAAATAAAAATTTTTTAAAAGATGTTGTTTTTCAAACAGGAAAATTTTTTTTTAATTTATTAAAATTGCCAACAACTAACATAATAATAAGAAATGATTTTGATTTAATACATTCCTGCCAATCAATTCCTATTTCAAAAAAAATTTTTGTTATTGATTTTGAGCATATTTCTGCATTGGGTGGCTTTAATTATAACAGAGTTAATAATTTTTTATTTAAAAAATTTTTAAAAAATGCTTTAGAATCAAAAAGATGTAAAAGAATATTGCCATGGACTAATGCTGCTGCTTTATCTTTAAAAAATTTAATAAAATCAGGTATAATTGAAAAAAAGATTGAAGTTGTTTATCCTACAATTGAACCAAAAATTAATATAAAAAATTTAATAAAATTAAGAAGAAAACAAAAAAAAAATAATGAAATTACTTTTTTATTTGTTGCTTTTAATTTTTATAGAAAAGGAGGCCCAGAAGCTGTTAATGCCTTTATTAAATTAAATAAGAAGATAAAAAATTCAAAAATGTTTGTTATTTGCTCTTATGAAAAAGCCTTTGATGATTATAAAAAACAATCTAAAAATATTTTCTTTTTAGGATTAAAATCAAAAAAAGAGCTATATGAAAAATATTTTTTAGAAAGCGATGTTTTTGTTTATCCTACTTATAATGATTCTTATGGTGTTGTGTTTTTAGAGGCAATGTCTTTTGGTTTGCCTATAATAACAATAGAAGATTTTTCAAGCACTGAATTAATTATAAATAAAAAAAACGGCTTTGTTATTAAGGGATATGAAAAAAGATGGTATGATGATAAATATCAAATGAAAAAAGAATCAACAGATATAAAGAAAATAATTTCATGGCAAACAAAACAAGAAAAAGAAAGAATTGTAAATGAGATTTATGAAAAAATGCTTTTGCTTTGCGAAAATAAAAAAATAATGGAAAAAATAAGCAAAAACAATATTGAAGAAATAACAAAAGGCAGATTTTCTAATGAAAAAAGAAATAAAAGATTGTTTGAGATTTATAGAGAATATATTTAATTTTATTTGTTTTAAGAATTATTTTTTAGGTTATTTAATAAATTATTAACAATTTCAAGATGCTTTTTATTAAAAACATCAATATCAAATTTCTTTGCCTGTTTTTCACAATCTTTTCTCATTTCTAAGCATCTTTTTTTTGTCATATAGTTAATTGCATTAATTACATTCTCTGTTTTTTCTGGCTCATTAACTAAAAAGCCTGTTTTTTTATGCAAAATTGTTTCTTTAAAGCCCCCATCATTTGTTGCAATGCAAGGTTTTCCTGATGACATGCTTTCTATTGGAATAATGCCAAAATCTTCTTTATAAGACAAATAAAGTGTTGCAATACATTTTCCATATAATTCTCTTAATCTTTCTTCAGAGACATAGCCTAAAAAAGTTATGTTTTTAGAATTTTTACAAAGTTCAATTAAATTTTTTTTCTCCGGCCCATCACTGGCAATAATTAATTTTTTATCTGGCATTTTTAAAAATGCCTTAATAATTAAATCAACCCTTTTTATTTTGTCTAATCTCGCTGTTGATAAATAAAAATCCTGTTGTGAAATAAATTTAAATTTTTTAGTTTCAACAAAAGGATATAAAATTTCAGATTCTCTATTATAAAATTTTTTTACTCTTTCTTTGACATTGTTAGAATTAACAACAATCTTATCTATAAAAGAAACATTTTTTCGGTCTATTTTTCTTTGTATGCTTGTTATAAATTTAAATAATAAATTTTTTGGAAATTTTAATTTTTTATATTCCTCTTGATGTAAATCATATAAATATCTTGATGGTGAATGGCAATACCATAAATTTGGCTTATTGTTTTTAGCTGCATTTAAAGCTGCTGCTCCATGTATAATAAAAAAATCATATTTGTTTTTTAAGTTTAATTTTGAAAATTTATACCATAAATATAAAGTATGCAATCTTGAATAATGCTTGTGTGTTTTTGTTATTTTAAATAAATTATAATTCCTAAATTCATCAAAAGTTTTTTCATTAAATCTGCCTACATATATATCTGCATTAAATAATTTAGCTTGCTGTAAAACAATTCTTTCAACTCCGCCTTTATTTACTAATGCATCAGCTAAAATAGCTACTCTCATAAAAAAAAAGAAATAATTTAATATTATAATACTTTCTTAAAAAAAATTGATATAAAAGATTAAAATAAAAATAAAAGATAAAAAAATGAATAATAGATTTAAAAAAAAATTGAAAATATTATTTATAAGCAGAAGATTTTATCCTGAAATTATAGGCGGTGGCCAAATAAGTGCTTATTATATTGCAAAAGAGATTTCTAAATATTATGATGTTAATGTTTGCACTTTTGCTGATGAGAAAAATAAAGAAAATCTAAATGAAATAATAGACAATATAAAAATAAAAAGATATTTTATGCCGAAATTTTTTTTATCTAAAAAATTAAGCAACCTTGATTATATGTATTACCAAATTGCAAAAAAAAGCTCTGAAATTATAAAAGAAATAAAGCCAGATATTATTCATTTATTAAACTTTGAAAGCATTCCTTATACGGCAAAATTTATTAAAAAAAATTTTGATATACCTATAATAACAACAGTAAACGGCCCAAATTTTGGCTGCTTCATTGGAACAGGAAATGATTATAAAAATAATATATGCATTAAATGTGAAACAAAAAAAAGGTTTTTCTGCTCTAAAAATTATTGGGGAACAATAAAAGGCTCTTTTTACTATATTTATAGTTTGTGGTATATGGAACTTTTAAAAGAGTCTTATAAATACATAGACAAATTTATAGGGATAAGCAATGCTATGGTTCCTTTATTAAAAAATATGTGTGTTGATGAAAAAAAAATTTCTGTAATACATAATCCTATTGGAGAAATTCCTAAAATAGATAATCAAAAAATCAAAGAGATTAAAAAAAAATATTTAGGAAAAAAAATTTTATTATGTGCATCAAGGCTTGCATATGAAAAAGGGATTCAATTTGCAATTGAAGCAATGAAATATTTAGATGATCCTTTTGTATTGCTAATTATTGGTAGTGGGTCTTATGAAAGCGAATTAAAAAGATTAACAAAAAAATTGAATTTGGAAAAAAAGGTTTTTTTTATTGGAAAAATTGAGCAAAAAGAGCTTTATAATTATTATAAAATAAGCTTTCTTTTTTTGCATTTCCCTTATTTTTATGAGCCTTTTGGCAGAACATTAATAGAAGCTATGTCAATGGGTTGCCCTTGCCTTGCTTATCCTGTTGCTGGAATAAAAGATATTGTAAATGAAAAAAATGGCTTTTTATTATCAACAAGAGAGCCAAGCATAATTGCAAAAAAAATAAAAGAGATAGAAAAAAATAAAAAAGAATACAAAAAAATTAGATACAAATGCATTTTGGAAATAAAAAAATATTCTGATGAAAAAATAGCTGAAAAATACATAAAAGAATATTCTAGATTAATAAAAAAAGAGATTAATAAAAATGAGATATAAAATATTGATAATTTTGCCTTATTTCGGAAAAAGAATTGGCGGAATGGAAAGATTTGTAATAGAAATTATAAAAGAATTGAAAAAAAATAATTTTGAAATTACCTTATTAACAGGAAAAACAAAAGAAGATATAAAAGATAATAATATAAAAGGAATAAAGATAATAAGAAAAAAAATATTTTATCCTAAGATTTTTAACAAATTTGTAAAATATACTTTAATATCTTATTATGCAAAAAAACATCTTGAAAAAAATAAGTATGATTATGTTTTAGCAATGGGTTTTTCTGGCTTTTTATTAAAAAATCACATATGGAGAGCAAGTGGCCCGCCTATGTTTATTGTA
>JAWBPL010000062.1:0-5468 GCA_038825025.1 Candidatus Woesearchaeota archaeon
TATTGTTTTGTTTTTTTCATCTTTGATTAAAACACCTGAAATAGAATTTTCAGCCATTAGTTTTATAGCTTCATCTGCATTATCCTCAATTTTTAAACTCATAATATTTGTAATCATAACCTCAGAAACCATTGTTTCAGTAATTATTTTTTCTGCTTTATTTAAGGGATTAATTATTTTTTTCATTTTTTCACCTTTTTTAGTTAAATAATAATATTCTTAATATCATAAATAACTATTCAAACTTATAAATAACTATACAAACATTTTTATTAAAAGGTAATATAAATTAATAAATTGAAAAGTTATAAACATATTAAATAAAGGGTCTCCAAAACCATGAATCATATTTTCAAACATATCTGATTCAATCATCGGAAAAATAATTGCATTTAAGATCATTCTTATTATAAATGACAGCATATATGAAACAAAAAAACTATAATTTAAGCTATAAAAGATAGAGGCAATAACAGCAACAACACCCATTAATAAAACATTGACAATTGATTTTAATTTTAATAATCCTTCTCTTGCATAACCATATAAGCCGATAATTAAGGCAAAAGAAAGCCCGAATTTCCAGCCCCATAAATAAGATATTAAAATAGAAGAAGCTCCAACGGTTTCAACTGAAATATGCGGAACAATTCTGCTTATCCTAATGCTGTTTAAACTTATTATGCCAAATAAAATAAAAGTAATTACTAAAGATAAATATTTATTAAATATTATTATTCCTAATAAAGAAGCTATAATAAAAACCTTATTTTTCTCAAAAAATAATTTAAATCTATTAATATAAGATGTATTCACAAATTTTTAAAATAGAAGTAAAATAAAAATCTTTTTGTTTATTGATCTTTTTTCTTGTTTTCTGCTTTTTTTATTTTTTTTATTTTTTTTATTTTATAAAATGATCAAATAAACCAGTAATCTTTATATACTTAATATTTTTGCTTTAAATTAATGTTAGAAAATTTAAAATCTTTTATAATTGAATGCAAAAGAGTTTTGACAATAACAAAAAAGCCAAACAAAGAAGAATTTTCAACAATTGTTAAAGTATCTGGCTTGGGTATTTTATTGTTGGGCTTAATTGGTTTTTTATTATTTGTAATAAAAGAATTAATTATGTAAATTATTTAAAAAATTATCAATCATGATTTTGGAGGTAAAAATGCCAACTTTATTTGCTTTAAGAACAACAGCTAATAGAGAAGATCAAGTTTTAGATTTTGTTGCCAGTAATGCATTAAAAAAGAAATTAGAAGTTTATTCTGTAATAAGACCTCATGGAATGAGAGGCTATCTATTTATAGAATCAGAAACAAAAACAGATGCAGAGCAAGCAGCATTTGGAATTCCTTATGCAAGAGGAATTTTACCTAAACCAGTAGATTATAAAGAAATTGAGCATATGCTAGAACAAGTTAAAAAAGAAGTAAATATTCAAAAAAATGACATTGTTGAAATTATTTCAGGGCCATTTAAAAGAGAAAAAGCAAAAATACAAAGAATTGACAAAACAAAAGATGAAGTTGTTGTAGAATTATTACAAGCAGCAGTTAGAATCCCAATTACAGTTAAATTAGATGCAGTTAAAGTTATAAGAAGAGACACAGAAGAAGAAAAAATTGAGGATGTTGAGTAAATTTTTTTTTCAACTTTTTTTATTAAACTTTTTTAATTTATTTCTTTTAAGTAATTATTCCAAATTCCTATCCACACCTTTAAACCATTTTAAATATGCTTCATAACTCCATGGCATTTTTTCTTTAAAGAAATTTTCTAAAACTTTTGCATACTGCCTTATTTCCCATTGTGCATCTCTATGGTTTCTTTTGTTTATGAAATTCATTAATGAATGGCAGTTCATTTTTACAATAAAAACATGATACATTGCAAAGCCAGGTAAAACTAAACGAGCTTCTTCTCTTGCAACACCTTTTTCTAAAAGCTTATTATATAAATTAATTGCATTTTTATAATGTTCTTGCATTTCTTTTATTAAATCTTCTTGCCCTTCAATAAATTTATCTTCTTCTGAGGCTTGCCTGTTATGTTTTGCAGGCTGCCTTAATTTATTTGGCAAATAATATTCTGTTTCATCATATTGAACATATCTGCCTGATTGTGCATTATATTCTGCCATTCTATGCCTGACCCATTGCCACCAAACAACAACTGGAGCTTTTACTCTGAATTTAAATTCTGCCATCTCAAAAGGGCTTGTATGTCCATGCTTCATTAAAAATTCTATTAAAGCTTTATCTTTTTCAGCTCCTTTTGAATCTGTTAAATATGATACACGAGCAGCAGAAACAACAGCCATATCCATTTTATCTTGTGGCATTGTATCTAATAATTCAACAAAACCTTTATCTAAAACATTAATTCTTTTTATTTCCATTATTTCACCTAAATCTAAAATTATTAATTTTTAATTGATTATGGCAGCCATTCAATATCTTTTTTTCCATCTCTATAACTTGCTACTCTTGCAATTGTAAATAAATAATCTGATAATCTATTTACATATTTTACTATGTTTTTATGCACTTCTTCATGTTTTTTTAATGCAACAATTCTTCTTTCAGAACTTCTGCAAATAGTTCTTGCATAATGCAATAAAGCAGAAAGCTCATTGCCGCCTGTTAAAATAAAATGCCTTAAAATTGGCAATTCTTCATCATAAATATCAATCCATTTTTCTAATTTTGTAATTAACTCATCATTTATTCTAGGAATTTTTTCAGCAATACTAGGCCCTTTTATACTTGCCTGAGTTAAATCACTTGGAAAAGCTAAATTACTTCCAATAGCAAATAAATCTCTTTGTATATCAATTAATTGTTTTTTTATGTCTAAATGAGTACATTTTATAATGCATATGCCAATAAAAGAATTTATTTCATCAATAGAGCCATATGCTTCAACTCTTAAAGAATCTTTTGAAGTTCTTGAACCATCACATAAACTGGTTTCGCCATTATCTCCTGTTTTTGTGTATATCTTAAAATTGCTTTTTTTTGTATTTTTTTTATCCTGTTCTTTATTATTAAATTTTATTTCATTTGCATTAACTTTTTCATTTTCATTTTCTTTTGAAGTATCTTCAAATTTTTCATTAATTTCATTATTATACTCATTATCATTATTCTTATTATTTTTTTTATTATTATCTTCCTCTAATATATTATCTTCCTCTAATAATTCTATTGTTTTATTTTCCAACACTAATCACCTCTGCATTTAAGCTTCCTTGCCTATAAACAGTTATGCCATTACAACCTAACTCATAAGCCATTAAAAATGCTTTTTTTATATCTTCTATTGTAGCATTTTTCTGGAAGTTGATTGTTTTTGAGATTGCATTATCAATATATTTTTGAAATGCTGCTTGTATCTTAATTTGCCACTCTGGTTCAACTTCATAAGCAGTAATAAAAACACTTTTCAAATCATCTGGAATTACTAAAGGTTGATTAATGTTTTTTAAGGAACCTTTTGTAATTATTTCTTTAATTAATTCCTCACTATATAAATTTCTGTCTTTTAATTCCTGTTCTAAAACTTTATTCAGTTGTAAAATATCCATGCTGCCTAAAATTTTTCTTGTATATCCTAAACCAAAATTTGGCTCAATTCCAGGGCTTGAATCAGCTAAAATGCTTCTTGATCCAGATGGTGAAATTGCTAATAAAGAGCTGTTTCTTAATTTTCTTTTTCCTTTATGTATTGATTGATTCCAATATGGAAAAACACCTTTTTCATTTGCCAATTCCTCTGATGTATCATAAGCAATATTTGAGATAAATTTCATTATTTTTTCTGTTGTTTCAACTGCTTTTTCTGAATTATAGGGAATTTTTAATTTATAAAGCATATCTGCAAATCCTAAAACACCTAAACCTATTTTTCTTGTTCCTTTAGTTGTTTCCTCTAATTTTTTTATTGGAAAAACACTTATATCAACAACATTATCTAAAAACCTGACAGCTAATTTCACAACTTCTTCTAATCTTTTCCATGATATTTTGCCGTATTTAACAAACTTTGATAAATTGATTGCTCCTAGATTTCCGCCTTCATAAGGCAACAATAATTGGTCTCCGCATGGATCTGTTGTTTCTATTCTTGAAATTGAAGGCAATGGATTTAATTTATTGATTTTATCTATAAATAAAACACCTGGATCGCCTGTTTTCCATGCCATAGTAACTATTAAATGAAATATATTATTAGCATCAACATAATCAATTGCCTCATTTGTGCTTGGGTCTTTTAAAGCATATTTTTCATTTTTTATAACAGCATTCATAAACTCATCAGTAATCTCAACACTAATATTGAAATTTTTTATTTCTCCTCTGTCTTTCATAGTTATGAATTCAATTATATCTGGATGTTCAACACTTAATGAGCCCATATTAGCTGGTTTTCTGTTTCCGCTGTGTATTGTTAAATCAGAGGCATGGTCAAACAATTTTATAAAAGCAACAGGCCCAGAAGCATAGCCAGATGTTGTTGTTAATTTTTTTCCTTTCTGCCTTAGTCTTGAAAATGAAAAACCTGTGCCGCCGCCAAGCCTTTGAATTAATGCTTTTTCATATAATGCTTTAAAAACACCTTTTATGTTATCTTCAATTGGAATAACAAAACTGCTGTATAGCATTGATTTTTTTTTCCCTGCATTTGCTAATATTCTGCCGCTTGGCACAAATTCCAAAGAATGCATTATTTCATAAAAATCATTTTCTAATTTTTTTCTTTCTTGTTCTGGCTTTTTATATAATTTTTCCGCATTAGCAACAGCCTTAGAAACTCTTTTAAACATTTCTTTTGGGCTTTCTAAAACATTGCCTTCATTGTCTTTTAATAGATATCTATTTTTTGCTATCAATAAACCATTTATGCTTAGTTTAGAATCATCAAATTTACCTAAAATATCTTGCTTTAATTTTCTTAATTCTGCTCTTTTTTGCCTATATAAAATATAAGATTTTGCAATTTCAGCATGACCTTCATTTATTAAAACTTTTTCTATTATATCTTGTATTTCCTCTACACTGGGTATATAATTAATTTTTTGCTTTTCTTTTTCTATTTTCTCTTTTTCAATTTCACTAGTATTTTCAGTTATTGTTGAATTAAGTTTATTTTGTTCTTCTACTATTTTTAAAGTAACATATTTATTTATTTCATCAACAACTTTGATTGCTAATTGTTTCGGCAGTTCTTCATTTTCAATATGAACAGAAAGCATTGCTTTTTCAATAGCACTTTCAATCTTTAAAATATTAAAATCATCAAAGGAGTTATCTCTCTTTTTAACTTTACTTATAACAGAATCAACCAAAAACAACCACCCCTGTTTAAAGAAGTTTAAAGGGTTTTTAAAACTATCTTAAAAGTTAAATTTTTTAATTGTTTCTTGATTAAAGTTCTTTACTAAATTCTTTATT
>JAWBPL010000063.1:0-5375 GCA_038825025.1 Candidatus Woesearchaeota archaeon
ATCCTTAAAAGTTTTTTGTTTATATGGATGAATTTGATGATTTTTATTTACTAGTGCAAAAGAGCATTAATCTTGACCCTTGGGCAAAAAATGCTAAAACAATAGGCTATTGCAAAGAAATTATTAATGAGGCAAAAGAAGCAATAAATGCAATTGAAAAAAAAGACATAGAAAATTTAAAAGAAGAGTTAGCTGATATATTATATGATTGGCTTCATGCTGTTGCATTAGCAGAGCAAGAATATAAGTACGAAAATAACTATAATTTGGATAAAGAGAATAATGAATCTAAAATAAAATTAAAGGAAGTAATAAATCAAGCTAAAAAAAAATTACTTCATAGAAAGCCTTATATCTTAGACAATAAACAAGTAAGTTTAGAGGATTCATTAAGAATATGGAAAGAGCAAAAAGCAAAGGAAAAGAATCACAATTCTCTTTAATATTAATAAATTTAAAATCAGTAAGTAAATCAATAAGTAAAATAAGTCTTTTTTTAAATAAAAAACTTTTAAATAACAAATTATTAATAAGAAATTTATTGCTTTTTTTTATTTTTTTATTCCTTTTTTTTATTATTTTTGAAAGTAAGTCTATTAGATATTATCTTATTTTGTTTTTATTTATTTTTATTAATATTCTTTTTTCATATTTTAAATTATATTTAAAAAAATTTTTTAAAAATTTTGTTTATTCATTTGAATTTGTTTTATTATCAACAATATTAATAAGCTTTTTATACGGCTCTAAAACAGCCGGCTTTTTTGGCAGTTTATTAATGGCAATAAATTATTTTTTTGAGAAAAGATTTTCCAGATTTTTTATAATAACTTTGCCTTTATATTATTTAATAGGCTATACCGCTTCTTTTTTTTCTGATTATAACATAAAATTTATTGGGATTTTTTATTCGCTTTTTTATAATATTATAGCCAATCTTTTATCAAGGATATTAGAGCCTAACTTAAAATCATTATTATTTTTTAATTTATTGAACTTTTTTTTTAATTTCTTTTTGTTTTATTTTTACTCTGAATCTTTATTAATTTTTTTAAGAACAATTATCTAAATTTTATAAATCAATATTTCCTAGATTTTTTTTAAATCTTTTAAATTTTTTTTAAAAAAGTTATTAGTTTTCATCAGAAAAAACATACCTTATTATTCTTTTTAGCATGTCTTTGCTTAATAAATATACTATCAATAAATAAAATATTTTTGTTATTAATAAAATGATTATAAAATTCACAAAATTTATTATTAAAAATTCTTTTAAAATTAATGCTATTATTGAGCTTATTCCAGCTGCAAAAAAAACATAAAAATAATCTTTTGTAATTAGCTCTATATCTATAAGGTTTTTCACTAATATTATGTTTATAGATTTCATTATTAAATTAAATATTAGGAAAAATATTAAATAAATTGAAAACCCAAAAAAAGAATTTATTGAAAATAACAAGAAAACAATTGTCTTTAAAATAGATAAGTTTTTTATCGCTTTGATTTTGTTTTTTGAATATAAAATTATGTTTGTGAAATCAATATTTAAAAAACCAATAATAAAGATTATTAAAATATAATAATAAGGAAAAATATTCTGCTCTATTTTTAAAAAATTAGAGATTTCTTTTGCGAATATTAAAAAAAATATAAAATAAGGTAGGCTGAAAAAATAAATGTATTCGTGAAGCCTGATAAAGTTTAATTTTACTAATTCCTCTTTTTCTTTTGTTGAGGCAAATGTTTCATAATAGTTTATTAAAAATGAAAATACATTTCTTATAAAAAAACTAATTTCCAGGAATAAAAAAGAATATGAAAATAAATCTCTAAATTGCAAGTAAATTATTATTAAAAATAAATAATAGGTTGTTGGCAGCTTAAATTTAATGTTAAAAGTGCCTTTTCTTGGTTTTATGTTTATAGGAATTTTTTTATACAATCTTATATTATATATTATATAATAAATTATGTATGTGTAATAAATGCTTTCAAAAATTCTGTTGTAAGCTAAAATTATACCGATTATAAAGGAAATTTGTGCATATGTTCTTGCTAAGAATAATCTTTTGTAGTCTTTTCTGACTTTTAAAAATTCCTCTGGAACTATTGAAAAGCAGTATAATAAAATTATTATTGAATAAAACTTTAATATTTCAGAAATGCTTGTTTTTATAAAAAAAGAAGTTAGAAAAATAATTCCTGAAAGAAAAATAAATATTTTTATGATATTGTAATTTGCACTTGAATAATATTTTTCAACATTTTCAAGGTTGTTTTCATTATAATTTATTTTTATTAATGATTTTAAGAAATATAAAATTAGAATTAAAAACATCCCTGTTTTAAATGCTTCTTTATTGAGATAGAACATTATTATATAAAAGATTAGCTGTGTTAATTTCATAAAAAAATTATATCTGATTTCTGTAATTATTTCTTTTATAAATTCCATTGCTTTTTAATATAGATTTTGAATATAAAAAACTTTTGATATTTAGATTTTTGTTAATTAGCTTTTAGTTTTCTTGTTCTATGGAATTTATAATAATATAATTATTAAATTGATGAATGCTGAAATTGTTTTTTACATAAAAAAATTGTCAGAAGTTTTCTACAATTTATTAATGAGTTTCCTATTAAATTTATTGCTCTTTTTTTGCTTAATAATTTTTAATTACTTCTTTTTCTTAAATTTAATTTTATTCTCTATTTAATATTAATTCTATTTTTTATAAATTTTTTATTTCTCTAATAATAAACTCTTTATAGAATTATAAATATTACATCTTTAAGCATTAAATAAGAATAAGATATAAAATACATAATTTTTTTAAATCTAAATAAAAAAATTTAAAATTAAAAAAATATTATTAAACTTTATGAAAACAACTTTAGTTTTAATAATAACAACAAGATGCAATTTTAAATGCAAACATTGTTTAAGAGATTATTATACAAAACAATATGATTTACCCTTAGATTTAATTGAGAAAGCATTAAATGAAGCAAGCGAATTAGGTTTTAAGCATATTGCAATAACCGGAGGTGAAGCAATATTATATCCTAATTTTTCAGAATTAATTGATTTAATAGTAGAGAAAGGTTTTTCATGGTCAATTGTTACAAACGGATTTTTTTATAAAAAATATGATTCTGTAATTGAAAAGCATAAAGATAAATTAAAATTTATTGCAATAAGCTTAGATGGAGGCAAAGAAGAAACCCATGATTACATAAGGCAAAAAGGTTCATTTAAAAAAGTAAAAGAAGCTGCAAAATATTTTGTTGAAAAGAATATATTTGTTAGGTTAATTTATACTGTTAATTCAAGAAATATTAATGAGATAGAGGATTTTATTAAATTAGCTTTAGAATTAAAAGTTAATGCAGTTAGGTTAGCAGGAATTATTCCAACAGAATTTAATCAAGATTTAAGATTAGAATGGGAGCAAAAAGTAAGAGTTTATAATTATTTACAAGAATTAAAAAAACAGAACTTAGGATTAGAAATAACAAATACAACTTCTTTATTTTCAGTAACAGATGCTGAAAAATTTTGTGGCAATATTAATGACCATGAGCCAGCAATAAATGCTTATGGTGAATATATATTTTGTTGCGATACAATAGGTCAAGGAGCAGTATTAGGAGATTTAAAAGAAAAAACTTTTTCTGAACTATATATTCTAGGATTAAAACAAGCAGCAGCATTAAAAAAAGAAAGAATAAGAAGAATTATAAATAAAGAATTTTTTAAGGATTTTAATTCATGCCATTTTTGTAATACTATTTTAGCTGAAAAAATTAAAAACAAAAATAATTAGTTCTTTTAGTTTTTAAAATTAGAAATACAAGGCTAACATCAATCCAGGAATGCCTGACACAACATGTGATGGCATTGACCAAAATTGCGATGGTGTTGATAGAACACCAAGTAATCCTTACAGAGTGGGTTGTTAGTGTATAATAAAATTTATAAAACAAAAAATTTATTAATTAATTGATAATATTATAACAATATGGTTAAAAAATTAACAATATATTCTGCATTATGGCCTTTTTTACATAAACCTAAAGAAAAAATACATCTTAATGAATTAGCAAGAGAGCTTAGTATGAATCATACCTCTTTAAGATTAAGACTAAATGAATTAGAAAAAAAAGCTATATTAAAAAAAGAAACTAGGGGTAAACTCTCGTTATATTACTTAAATTTTAATAATCCTGTTTTATTCTATTATTTAGTTAATTCTGAAAATGAAAAATTAATATATTTTTCTGAGAAATGGCTTCGTTTGAAAGAGTTAATTTCTTTCTTTAATGAGCAAAATGAAACAAATTTAGTATTAATATTTGGCTCAGCATCAAAAGATTTTGATCAAGCAGAAGATATTGATATTTTGTATATAGGAAATATTGACAAAAACAATCTTGATCTTATAAAAAAAAGATACAATTTAGAATTGCATCTTATTCAAGTAAAAAACTTAGAAGATATTTCTATTACCTTGAAAGAAGAAATAATTAAAAAACATTTAATTATTAAAGGAGCAGATTTATTTTTAAGGTGGTTTTTATGGTAACAATAAATTGGTGCAAAAAACAATTTAAAGGTATTAAAAAAATAGAACCAAATGAAAATTTAGCAAAAGAATATATTCAAACAGCTGAAGAAACACTTGATATTTTAAAAACAATTGAGGGTAAATCAAAAGTTTGGATTGCTACTACAAAATACTATTGTAAATATTTTGCTATCTATTCAATTCTTATGAGAATAGGGATAAAATGCGAAATTCATGATTGCACAATTGAAATTTCTAAATTTTTAGAGCAAAAAAAGATAATCCCTAATGGTTTTAGCAAAGAACTTGAAACTGATAAAGAAATAAGAATAGATAACCAATATTATTTAAAAAATAGAGAAGTTTTCTTAGATTATAACAAACTTGTAAATCAAATCTTAGAATTAAAAAATATTTGCTTTAACTTAACAAGCCAAGATATTAAAAATATAAGAAAAGAAATATTTGGCAATGAAGAATAATTTAAGAATTTATTATTTAAATAAGAAAATTTTATAAATTTTTGGATGCTATAATTTTAAACTTTTCATATTAAAAAAACCGCAACATTTATAAATAAAAACTACTAATTAGTAAATAAAATGGGAAAAGGTTTATATTATAAAATAGCAAGTGCAATTAGTGCTGGAGTTATTGGTTTAAATTTATTAGGCTACGCTCCAAGAAACAATGCACAAGGTTATGTTGAGCCAACAAACACAAAGCCAGCAATAACACAAACATATCAGCCAAGCAACACGCCATTTCAACCTCAAACTTATACACCTACAACTTTACCAAGTG
>JAWBPL010000064.1:0-5309 GCA_038825025.1 Candidatus Woesearchaeota archaeon
GAAGATTAGTTAAATATTACAAAAAAACAGGAAAATTACCTGAAACATGGAATTATGATCCTGCAAGAGTAAAATTATTGATTGAATAAATCATAAACTATATTAAAAAAAATTTTAATTTTTTATTTTTTATTTATAATTAATTTTTATAATATTATTTATTATGCAGATAGAATGAATAAAAAAAACTTTTTTTCTCATATAAAAAAGATAGCTGAAAAATTTAGAAATATAGATAAAAAAGAAACAATAAGATTAATAAGCCATCACGATGCAGACGGAATTTGCTCTGCTTCAATTATGATTAAAGCTTTTGAAAACGAGTCTTTTTCATATAATTTGTCTATAATAAAACAATTAGAGGAAACAAATTTAAAAGAATATCAAAAAGAGGCTTATAAAATTTATTTTTTTACTGATTTAGGCTCTGGGCAATATGAATTAATTAAAAAATATTTATCTGAAAAAATTGTCTTTATATTAGACCATCATTCATTTGATGTTGCCTTATTAAAGAATAATCCTGAAAATATAAATATGGTTAATCCCCATATGTTTAATATTGACGGCTCAAATGAGATTTCTGGCTCTGGTGTCTCTTATTTATTTGCAGAAGCATTAAATGAAAAAAATAAGCTTTATTCTTATTTGGCTATTGTTGGCTCTCTAGGTGATGTTCAGGAAAAAAATGGCTTTTCAATGCTAAATAATGAAATATTAAATACAGCAATAAAAGAAGGAAAAGTAAAAATAGAAAAAAATTTGAGATATTTTGGTTTAGAAACAAAGCCTTTGTATTATTTATTAGCTTATGGGGATATTTATTTGCCAAACATATCTGGAAAAGAAAGCAATGCAATCCAGTTTTTATATGATATTGGAATAGAACCAAAAATAAATAACAAATGGAAAAAATTTAATGATTTAAACGAAAATGAAAAAAAAATCTTGATAAGCTCTATTATTTTAAAAAGAAATTCATTAAATGATTCTCACAATATTATTGGAAATAGATATCTATTAGTTGATGAGCCGGAAAACAGCCCGTTAAGAGATTTAAAAGAATTTGCAACTTTAATAAATGCCTGCGGCAGATTAGAAAAAGCTTCATTGGGAATAGGTGTTTGTCTAAATAATGAAGAATTAAAAAAAATGGCTTTTAAACTGCAAGATGAATATAAAAAAGAAATTATTTCTGGCTTAAATTGGTATGAATCAAATGTTAAAAATATTGATTTAAATTTTGATTTTAATGACAAAAATATTAAGGAATATATTTTAAAAAATGATGTTGTGAAAACAGATAAGTTTATTATTATAAATGCAAAAAATAATATTTTGCCTTCAATAATAGGAACAATAGCCTCAATAATATCAAACACAGACATAAAACCAGGAACTTTAATTCTAGCTTTAGCTTATGATAATGATAAAATAAAAGCATCATTAAGAATAAAAGAAGATAAAAAATTAAAAGAAAATAAATTAACAGAAAATAGTTTAATAGAAAAATTAACAAATGATAATTATAACTTGAAAGAATTTATAACTAAAATTTCTGAAAAAGTAAATTGCCAAGCAGGCGGCCATAAAAATGCAGCAGGTGCTATAATTTCAAAAGAAAACGAGGAACTTTTTATAAGAGAATTTATTAGGTTGGCATTAAACTAAGCATTAAATATTAAAATAAAAAAAACAGAAAAAAATAATAAAAAAAATATTATTTACTCCTTTTTAATTTCTTCGTTTTTGTTTTCTTCCTCAACTGAATCTGTTTTTTCTTCTTTTTCTTCAAATTCGTCTTTTTTCTTTTTTGCTTTTATTTCTGCTTTCTTTTTTGGCATCTCTGTTTCTTTAGCTAATGTATTTTTTTCATTTTCTAAAAATCTTATTTCTAGATTTTTAATGGGATATATTTTATTTAATTTTTCCCTTAACTCTTTTTGTATTTGGTATTTTAAAACTGCAGAAAAAACTGTTTCATAATCATTTTTATTTATAAATGAGATTATCTCTTTTCTTAAATTCATTCTTAAACTATATTCTACTGATTTTGTTACTTTATTTCTTGTTAATAATAAGGGCTTTAAAATAACTAGATAATTATCTTTTGTTCTTGCCACAATAGAATCATCAACCCTTGTCATATTTCTTCTTACTAATCTTTTTATTGCAGATGTTGAAAAATAATAGCCTGAAATTTTTGTTTCTAACTTGTTTTCAGATGCATTTACTATCTCAAATTTTACATCAAACATCTGGCTTTTTATATCATTTGTTATTTGCATCAAATTTACTTGGACAAATCTGCCAACACATGTTTTAGGATCTTCAACATAGGTTTCTCCAATTTCAACATTTCCTAAATTTTTAGGGCTGAATATTTTAACCCATGTTTTTTTCTTAATTTTTCCAACTTGTTTAGATTTTTTTTTTAATTCGCTTTGTGCCATGTGTTCTTGAATTTAATATTTATTTAAAAACATTTCTATAGTAACCCTATTTTTCAAAAAGTTTAAATTTTTAAAAATAATCAAAAAAATATGCTAGAAAAGGCAATATTCAGAAAACACACAAAGCTTATTTTATTTATGGCTTATAGAAAATATTTTAGCCAAAAAGAATTAATTGAATTCTCTTTAAAAAATAAAGACTTTAAAGACAAAGATTCAATAGAAAACAAAGGGCAATTCCTGGATAAATTAATAAAATTAGGCTTAATTGAAAAATATAAATATAAAGATTTTTTAAAAAAACATCCTGATAAAATAAAAGAAGCTTCAATTGCATATAAAAAATCACATGAGAGAAAAAGGATTATTTTAGAATTTAAAGAAAAAAATTTATTGTTATTAGAATATGAATTATCAGAAATAAGAGATATAATAAAAGAAGTTCTGAAAAAAGATATTCTGCCTTTTAATGAATATTTAAATAAGATATATGAAACTTTTTTTAAAAAACAAAAATTAAAAAATAATAAAGAGAAAAATTTTGAAATAAAAGAGATTGTTGCTTTATTTCTAATAGACTGCAGCTTTTCTAAAATTTATTTTTCTAAATATGAAGTTATAATAAATGAATTAAAAGAGCAAATAAAAAATATAAAAATTGAGATAAATGAAAATAATTTTCCTTTAATAAAAACAGCACAAAATTTAACTGATGAAAGAATAAGAAAAAATTATTTTTTGTGATTATGTGTGTTTTTTTCTTTTTTGTCTTCAGATTTTAAATCGTTTTTTGTTTCTTTTATAATGCCTTCTTTTTTTAAAATATAATAATCATAAATAAAAACAAGTATTGAAGTTAAGATTATTGAAAATAAAATAACTGACAAAGTAATTATAATTAAATCATTTGTTTCTTTAAATTGAGTAAAAAATTCTGACTTTAAAGTTAATTGTGCCAAAACAGCAGGAGCCAATCCTTTTGGTGTCAATATGTTCATAAAAACAAGGTCTCTTTTTTCTATGTTTTTTGGAACTGAGATTTTAACAATATAAGGCCTAGAGATTGCTATTAATATAGTAATTAAAAGCCCAATAAGCAATAATATTATATTTGAAAAGCTTATAATAATTCCCAAATAAACAAAGAAAAACACTTTTAAGAAAAATGAGATTTCTGCATAAAATGTTTTTTCTGATTCATGCAAGCTATAATCTGGCTCTTTGCCGAAAAAAGTGAATATTTTTTTAAAATTGCCTAAAAACATACCATAAGATAAAATTGCGATTGCTCCATTTGATTTGAAAAATTCAGCAAAAACATAGATTATTATCATGTAAGCTATGCCTATCATATATGCCTTGTTAATCTGCTGGAATTTCTGCCTTATTATTATCCATAGCCATCCGGATAAAAAGCCAATCATTATTGCAATAAAAAAAGTACTTAAAATACCTACAATTGTATTTACAAAATCAAACTGATTAATTTTAATAATTTCTGTTATTGCAATAGCCCCAACAATGCATAAAACATCTGTAATTGTTGATTCTAATGTTAATATTAAAGTGCTTTCATTATTTAACTTTAATAACTTTGTCATTGGAATTACAACAGCTGATGAAGTTCCGCCTAAAATTGCACCTAATAATATTGATAAATGCCATGGATAGCCAAAAAATATCATAACTAATGCAACAACAAAGATATTACCAAAAAAGAATAAAAATGCCAGCTTTGTTCCTGGATATGCTGTTTTTAAAAAATCATCTAATTTTATTGTTAAGCTGCCTTCAAAAATAATCAAAATTAAAGCAAGTGTAATAAAAATTGGCTCAATTGCACTAAAAGAGCTTGGATTAATAAATCCTAAAATCGGGCCTAATAAAATGCCTAATAAAAATAAAAGCAAAACATCAGGAATATGTGTTTTATCAAAAAAATATTCAGCTAAAAAACCTATGATAATAACCAAACTAAAACCAATTAGACTTAATAATAAAGTATCCATTTAAAAAAAATAAAAAAAAGTGTTTTATATTTTTTTTGTTTTTAGTTTATGTTTTTAAATTCTGTTATACTTTATAATTTAATTAGATAGTTCAATAAATAACCCAAGCCAAGACCAAGAGAATATAAAACATAGTTCAATAAAAGACTTCCTGAAGCTAAGATTAATTTATTTGTTGGGTTTGCAAGAAAACTTTTATTAAAGATTTTGTTTTCTGGATTAAAATTAAAAAATGTTTGAGCTAATGCTGTAAAAAAAGGAAATAGTGTATATAAAGATGTTGTATATAGTGTTATATTGCTTGATAAAACCCAGCAGAAATAGGAAAAAAAAAAGTTAATAAATAAATTTTTTCATCTAAAGTTAATTGAGGCATATTTTGTTTTTTTTTATATTTAAAGTTTACTTAATTATAGATATAATTTTTAAAAAAATATAATTTAAAAAATTTTATTTTATGAAAATAAATTTATAAAACAAATTAATTTAAAAATTTACACATCCAAATTCACAACATTAATTGCATTTTCCTGAATAAATTTCCTTCTTGGCTCAACTTCTTCGCCCATTAGTTCAGAAAAAGCTTTTTCAGCTTCAAAAGCATCTTCAATTGTCACTTTTTTTAAATATCTTACATTTGGGTCCATTGTTGTTTCCCATAATTGCTCTGGATTCATTTCACCTAAACCTTTGTATCTTTGTATTACAATATTTTTTTCTGTTCCTTTCTCTTGGCTTAATTCTTTTAAGATTTTTTCTTTTTCGTTGTCATCTTTCGCATAAACAGAGAATTTGCCTTTTTTTATTTTATACAAAGGAGGTAATGCTAAATAAATATGGCCTTTTT
>JAWBPL010000065.1:0-5252 GCA_038825025.1 Candidatus Woesearchaeota archaeon
ATTTTTTCTTATAAAATTGAATTATCAGAAAGAAATGAATATGAAATCATTGATTTTATTTCTAATCTAATTAAAGAGGAAGATGTTTATTATGAAAAAGCAGATTTATGGCTTCCTATAACTTATCCATGGAGCTTATTAAATGCTAATGAAATTATTTTATCAAATATTAAAAATAAAAAAAAGATTAACAATTCTGGAAAAATAGAAAAAGGAGCAACATTAAAAGGTATTATTTTTATTGGAAAAAACACATTAATAAGAGCAGGCAGTTATTTAGAAGGCAATATTATAATTGGAGACAATTGCATTATTGGCCCTAATTGTTTTATTAGAGGCTTTACAAGTATTGGAAATAATTGCAAAATAGGAAATGCTGTTGAGATAAAAAATTCTATAATAGGTGATAATACTTCAATAGGCCATTTATCTTATGTCGGTGATTCTGTCATTGGTAATAATGTAAATTTTGGAGCAGGCACAATTACAGCAAATTTAAGGCATGATAATTCAAATGTTTTTTCTATAGTTAAAGAAAAATTAATAGATACTGGCAGAAGAAAATTAGGCACAATTATAGGTGATAATGTTCATACAGGCATTAATACTTCAATTTATCCTGGAAGAAAAATTTTTCCAAATAGAACAACATTGCCAGGTGAAATTGTAAAAAAGGATATTGAATAAATATTCTAAAAAATATGTTAAAAAAATAATAAAGGAAAGTAAGAAAAGAATATAAGGTGAAACTATGTGTGGAATTGTTGGTTTAATTTCAAAACAAGATTTTTATGTTAAGGAAGCAATAAAAAGATTAAAAAGACTAGAATACAGAGGGTATGATTCTTTTGGCTATTATTATGATAAAAAATTAATTAAAAAAGTTGGAAATATTATTGTTCCTGAAACAAAAGACAAAACAAAAAAAATTATTTCTCATACAAGATGGGCAACACATGGTGGTGTTACAGATTTTAATGCACATCCTCATTTGTCATGTGATAAAAAAATAGCTCTAGTTCATAATGGTATTATTGAAAACTATCAAGAATTAAAAGCAGAACTAGAAAAAAAAGGCCATAAATTTTCAAGTCAGACAGATACTGAAGTTGCTGCTCATTATTTTGAAGAAAAATTAAAAACAAAATCAATGAAAGAAGCTTGTATTGATTTTATAAAAGACATTAAAGGAGAATTTGCTATTCTTATTGTTATAGAAGGTGATAATAATTTATATGCATTAAGAAGAGACTCTCCTTTAGTTTTGGGAATTGGAAAAGAAAAATTTTATTTAGCTTCTGACATTTATGCTTTTTCAGACACAACTAATAAAGAAATATTCTTTGAAAACAATGAATTTGCAATAATAAACGAATCAAATTATACTTTTTATAATTCAAATGGAAATGAAATAAAAAAACAAATATTTGAATTTAAATGGGAGCAAGAAGAAACTAAAACAGAAAATTATCAGCATTTTATGATAAAAGAGATAATGGAAGAGCCAAAAGTTGTTAAAAGATTATTATTAAGTATAAAAGCAGAACAAAAAGAAAATTTTGAAAAATTTATTTCTTTAATGAAAAAATCAAAAAAAATTGTTTTTGTAGCAGCAGGAACAAGCTATCATGCTTCTTTATTAGGTGTTTATTATTTGCATAAATGCAATATAAATGCACAGGCAATAATTGCTTCTGAATTTGAGCATTTTGTTGTGGCAGATAAAGATTCTTTGGTAATTGCAATCTCTCAATCTGGCGAAACAATGGATGTTATTGAAGCATTAAAATATGCCAAAAAAAATAATGCAAAAATTGCCTCTATTGTAAATGTGCCTTATTCCACAATACAGAGAATGTCTGAAATTTCATTAAATATTGCAGCTGGCCAAGAAATTTGTGTGGCAGCAACAAAATCTTTTGTTAATCAAGTCACATTATTATTAAGAATTGCACAAGAATTTGGCTTTGTAATAAATTTAGAAAATCTGTCTGAAAAAATAGAGAAAACACTTTCATTAAAAGAAGAAATAAAAAAAATAGCAGATTCAATATATGATAAAAAAGATGTTTATATCTTAGGAAGAGGCCTAAGTTATCCTGTTGCAAGAGAAATTGCTCTAAAAATAAAAGAAATTTCTTACATACATGCAGAGGGAATGATGGGTGGAGAACTAAAACATGGCACAATTGCTTTAATTGAAAAAGGAACACCTGTTATTTCTTTAATAAGCAATAAAGATTATGCAATGCTTTCTAACACAAAAGAAGTTGAAGCAAGGGGTGCTTTTATAATCAAAATAACAAATGAATTAGAAGGCAATTTAAAAGTTGAAACTGATAATGATGGTAAATTTGGAATATTAGCAGCAGTAATTGGGCAGTTATTAACTTATTATATAGCATTAAAAAAAGGATTGCCAATAGATAAGCCAAGAAATTTGGCAAAATCAGTAACAGTAAAATAAAGTACTAAATTAAAATAAATTAATTAAAATAAATTAAAAAAGTTAAAATAAAAAATAAATAAATCCAAAAAATAAAAAATTCAATCAACTCTTTTCCATTCTTTTATTAATTCTTTTTTTAAAACAATTCTAGATAAAAAATTAGCAGCTGCTGTTGTTATTAATTTTGGATAGCCCCATTTTCTATATCTTCTTGGGCTTTCATAAACAACTAAATTAGAAAAAAAATAAAATTTTCCATATTTTTGTAATCTAAAAAACAAATCATTATCTTCGCCCCAAGCCAATTTTTCATCATAACCTTTTACTTTATCAAAATATTCTTTCTTTATAATTTGACATTGCCCTGATGCCATTGGCCTTTTTGTTTTTAAACTCATTTCTATAAATTTATTAAAAAGTTTCATATAAACTTTATCTTCAACATTTTCTTCATCTGGAAAAACCCTGATCTTTGGAACACCGGCTATTATATTTTTATTTTTAAATTTGCTTAAAATAATTTTACAGAAAAAAACAGGATTTTTTAATTTTGTATCAGCATCGCAAAAAACAATAATTTCACCTTTAGAATATTTTGCTCCTAAATTTCTATTTTTTGCTGCATTTTGATTTTTTCTATTATTTTTTATAACTTTTGCCCCTAATTTTTTTGCAATTTCTCTTGTTTTGTCCTTACTGCCTCCATCTGCAACTATTAGTTCATAATCAAACTTGCCCTTTAAAACATTAAATTGTGAAACTACTCTTTCAATATTTTTTTCTTCATCTAAAGTTGGAATTATAAATGAAATTTTCATATTAAAAAAGTTTTTTCAAAACTTAATAAATCTTCTGATTAATTTTAATTTTTTATTTCATTTTTTTAACTTTTAATATTATTTAAATTTTTTAATTATTATTTAAATTTCCAATAATTATTAATATAAAAAAAAATTTAATTTTTATATGATTGAATTATCTGCATTAGATATTTATTTTTGGCTTAAAGAATTAAAAGAAAATTTTAATTTGTTAATAGATTCAAGAATAGAAAATATTTATGAAAAGAATCAAGAGAAAGAAACTGAGCTTATTTTTCAATTATTTATTCCAAAAAAAGAAAAATCCTTTTTACATATTACTGATAAATTTATTTTTTTAAAAGAGGAAAAAGAAGAGATAAAAGAAAGCTCTAAATTTGCTTTATCTTTAAGAAAACATATTCTTAAAAATAGAATATTAGAAATAAAGCAAAAAGAATTTGAAAGAATAATTGAAATAAAGCTTGAATCACTTGATGGAATAAAATATTTAATTATTGAATTTATAAAGCCAGGAAACATTATTTTATGTGATGAAAGTTATAAGATAATAATGGCAAAGCATTATAAGGCTTATGGCTCCAGATTAATAAGGCCTGGAAACCTATATGATTATCCAAAAAAAGAATACAATTTATTAAAGTTAGATGAGAATCAATTTAAAAAAGCATTTGAAAATAATAATTCTGTTGTTATTAACTTAGCAGTTTCTTTAGGTTTAGGCGGCAAATATGCAGAAGAATTATGCTCTAGGGCAAATTTAGATAAGAATAAAACAAATATTAATGAAATTGAATTAAAAAAAACCTATAATGAAATTGAAAAAATAAAAAACGAAAAATTAAATCCTATTTCATATATAAATGATAAAAAAATAACAAATTTCAGCCCTTTTGAATTATTAAGCTTTAAATTAGAAAAAGAAAAAAAAGATTCTTTTAATCAATGTGTTTTAGAATATTATTATCATAATTTAGAAAAAAAAGAATCAAAGTTTGAAAAAGAAAAGAAAAAAATTGAAATCATAATTAAAAATCAAGAAATTCAAATTAATGGGTTTTTAAAATCAGCAGAAGAAAACCAAAAAAAAGCAGAAATTATTTATGAAAAATATGAGATAATAAACAATATTTTAAATGAAATAAAAAATGCAATGCAAAAATATTCATTAAAAGAAATTAATGAAAAATTAAAAGACCATAAAATAATAAAAGAAATTAATGAAAAAGAAAAAACAATAACTATTGAAATTTAAAAATTAAAGCAAATATATAAAAATAAAGAAAAATAGAAAATGAAACTAAATTTGTCTGTTATAATCCCAGCTTATAATGAAGAAAAAAGGCTAGAAAAAACACTAATTAAAATAAAAAATTATTTCAAAAATAAAAAAATAAAATATGAGATTATTGTAATAGATGATGGTTCTCTTGATATGACCAGCGAGATAGCATTAAAACATAATTCAGTTTTAATAAAAAACAAAAAAAATTATGGAAAAGGATATAGCATTAAAAAAGGCTTTTTCAAAGCAAAATATAATTATATTTTATTCACAGATTCTGATTTAAGCACTCCAATAGAGGAATTTGATAAATTTCTGCCTTTTATAAATTATTATGATATAATAATAGGATCAAGAAAGGCAAAAAATTCAAAAGTAGTTCAAAAGCAAAACATATTTAGAATAATTGCAGGCAATATCTTTCCAATAATTGTTTCAATAATAATGCATTTGGGAATAAAAGACACACAATGCGGCTTTAAATTATTTAATAAAAAAAAATGCTATAAAATTTTTAAAAAATTAACAATAAACAGGTTTAGTTTTGATGTTGAATTAATTTATTTGGCAAAAAAATATAATTTAAAAATAAAAGAAATAGGAATAAATTGGTTTAATGACAGCCATAGTAAAGTAAAATTTTTTAAAGATTATTTTATTATGCTTAAAGACATAATAAAAATTAAATTAAATGATA